>CAZUBO010000005.1:0-60569 GCA_964618955.1 uncultured Candidatus Saccharibacteria bacterium
ATAATTCTTCTTTCTTCTATACCTACTATTCAGGAGGATCCTATGAATTAACTGCTATCCTTTCAAATCCCAATAAGAACTCCATTAATGATGAAGGAAGTCTTACATCTACCTTTGAGATTGGTAGTCCTAATAGAACATTTAATACTCCACTACAACGTGATAAAGGATTGGTAGGATATTGAGATTTCAATGAAACTTCTGGTTCTATAGCGTATGATAAATCTGGTAATGGATATAACGGAACATTAACTAATGGGCCTGTATCTACTACTACGACTTATGGAGAAAGAAATTTATATTTTGATGGAACGAATGATTATGTTTTGATGGGGCCTTTGGGAAATTTTTCCGGAAATAATTTAACAGTGTCTTGTTGGGCCAAAACAGTAGCTTATAGTTTTTTAAGTAGCTTTGTAGATAGTTCTATTGGTGGATCTAATAATACTCTAAGGTTTGGCATGGGTTATTATAATGGAACTAGTTTTAGAATTTTTAATGGAGATGGAACAAATTATAATGTAATTGATATGCTCTATAATATTCCTTTAAATACTTGGACTCATTATGTGATAACGCTAAATGGTTGAGAAGTAAAATTATATGTTAATGGAACTAAAAATGGAACAACAAAAACTACATCAGTAATTTTAAAAGATGGAAATTATAAAGTAGCTAACGGCGCTCAGAATAATGGTTATTTTAATGGATATGTTGATAATGTGCGTATCTATAATAGAGAATTATCTGCTGAAGAAATTTCGACTCAATATAATCAAACCAAATTTAGTTATGGATTGTAAAAAATCCTTCGAAGTTATTCGAAGGATTTTTGTTTATCTATCTGTTGGGAATTTTTTGCAAAGAAGTAATACTTCTTTTTTTATTTTATCCAATTCTTTTTTAGAATTTGCAATTAGTTGCTTTCTAATTTCTTTCTTTTTTTCTTTTTCAAAATCGATATTTTGTTTTTCTTTTTCGTTTTTGATTATATCTATTGTTTGATTAATTCATTTGGCTATTTGTTTAATTTCTTTTTCTTTTAATCCTCGAGTAGTAATGCTAGGAGTGCCAATACGAATACCAGAAGGATAGAATGGGGGGTTTTGATCAAAAGGAATTGAATTCTTGTTGGTTACAATACCAACATATTCAAGGGCTTCAGCAGCTAAGTTGCCAATGATATTTTTATTTTTAAGATTGATAAGAATTAAATGACTTTCAGTGCCGTTGGTAATAATATCAAAATTGTATTTTTGAAGTTCTTGGGCTAAAGTTTTTGTATTTTTTAATATTTGTTTTGTGTAAGTTTTGAATTTATTTGAACTAGCTTCTTTTAAGGCAATGGCGATGCCGGCGATAGTATTCATATGAGGACCGCCTTGCATGCCTGGGAAGATAGTTTTTTGAATTTTGTCTGGTAGAGTTGGATTTTTTTTTATACCCTTGTTGGTTACCATAATGATAGCTCCCCTAGGGCCTCTAAGAGCCTTGTGGGTAGTTGTAACTATTATATCAGCATAATTAGCGGGAGAAGGATAGACGTTCCCAGCTATGAGTCCAGCAACATGAGAGATATCGGCTAGTAGATAGGCATTGGCTTTTTTTGCAATTTTTGCGAATTTTTCTCAATCAATTGTTTTTGAATAAGCAGTAGTACCAGCAATGATTAAATCAGGTTTTTCTGCAATAGCTAATTTTTCTATCGCTTTGTAATCTAATTCTCCATTTTTATCAACATCATATTGGACTGATTTAAAAATTTTGCTGGTAAATGAAGCAGTACTGCCATGAGTTAGATGTCCACCACTTGATAGAGATAATCCCATGATTTTTGATTGGGGATTTAGAACTGAAAGATAAGCTTCGAGATTAGCAATTGATCCAGAATAGGATTGAACATTAGCAAAAGGAACATTGAATAGTTTTTTGGCTCTTTCAATTGCAAGAGTTTCGATTTGATCGACAAATTCCATACCCTGATAGTATCTTTTATTAGGATAGCCTTCGGCATATTTATTGCTAAGATGAGAGCCAATAGCTTCCATAACAGCTTTGGATAATATATTCTCTGAAGGAATTAGACTTAGGGTATTTTGTTGGCGATCCAATTCTTGTTTGTAGAGATTATATATTTCTTTATCCGTTTGTTGTAGATTTTTCATTGTTTTTTTGTTTAAAGATTATTAATTGGATCGACATCGATATAGAAGTCATTGGGAAGAAGTTTTAGAAGTTGATTTCGCATTTTAATATCTTGAGGTTTGATACTGAAGGGTTCATCAAGTTTCATTTTGATTTTGAAATTTCAATAATATTGATTATTGATTTTTTCATTAAAAGCTGGATTGATTGGGGTTAGAATGAATTTATCAGTAAGATTGTTCTTAACAATAGTTTTTTGAATTTTATCAAAATAGCTTTTTGTAGTGTTTTTTGCTGTTAGTTGATTACGATGTTTGTATTCAATTTGAACTATTTGAGAGAACGGCGGAAGAGAATATTTTTTTCTAAGTTTTAATTCTAAACTTCAAAAATCATCAAAATCATTATTTGCGAATAATTTGAAAAGCGGATTGTTTTTATAGCTCGTTTTGATATAAAGAGCATTATTGGTAATTGATTTTAGTTTTCATATTAAAACTAAGATTTTTTCTTCAATTCTATAATCGGGAATGCTAAAAAGATTATCAATGTTTAGAATAGCAGCATTATCTGTATTAGTGATTTGTGGGCGGAATATAACACTAGTACCAATCATAACCCCATTTTTACTATTATTAAAATTATTAATAGAATCGATTAAAATTTGATTCTCAATATCGCTATTAATATGAAATAATGGAATGTCTTTTTCTTTAATTATATTATTTAAATCTTGTTCTAATTTATCCAAGCCGATATTAGTAGGTTCGAAATGATGGCTTTTGCATTGAGGACAAGCAGAGAAGGCATTGTATTTATGGTTGCAAAGATTGCACTGAAGATATTGTACTTTATCAGTTTTAAAGTACGATAATGCCTTGTTGCAGTTGGGGCAACTAAAAACATAGCCACAATCTCTGCAACGAATACCATTTCAATATCCCTTTTTGTTAAGAAAAAAAATTCATTTTTTATTTTTATTAATAAGTTTGTAGAAATCTTCTCTTACAGAATATCCTAAAGAATCTTTATTGTGTTGGCCAGAATTTACTATAATATTTATTTTTGGATTAGTTGGAGCTTGATTAGTACAAATAACGGTAGGGGTTTGCTTTAATTTATTTAGCATAGAGATTTCAATCGGATTTTTTTGAAATTGAATAGGGATGTTGTATTTTTTAGCAAATCATTTAAGAATATTTTCATAATTTATACAAGAATGATTTTTGTAGTCCTTATAGCTATCATCATTACTATTAAAAATTATAATGAGGCCTAAGTTGTCTAATGGAAATCCTAAAGTTTTTTTTAATCCAAAAATAATCATTGGTTTTTTTGCAAGTAAATCGCAATAAATATTGCGTATCGTTTTGTTATTAGGGGTGTTATCTAAAATAGCAAAAGAAGATTGGTCAAAGATGTCCTTAAAATGGTTTAAATAAAATTGTAGATCAGTGTTATTGGGAAAAGCTAGGAGGACACTTTTGTGAGAGTTAAAACAGTCAATTATATTATCATAAAGATTCTGATTAAATAATAAAGTTTTATTATTTATAATGGATAATTTTATAATATTAGATGCGCTCCGTTTATTTTCTAAATGATTTATTAAAGAATTTAATTTGTTTATTATTAATCCTCATATTGTGCTGCTTAAATCTAAGAAATAATAATTGCTAATGAATTTTGATATTTCCCAGAAAGAATCATTAACTACTGGGGTTTCTAAAATAACTTTGTTTAGTTTTTTAATTGCATATGGAATGGTTTTTAATTCGGTTTTAATTTTTTCTACAGGATAGGAATTAATTACGATACCCAGAGTTTTAGTTGTTTTAAGCGGTACTTCAACAATAACTCCTTTTTTAAGTGGGGTTTTGTAATAATAAGTGAGTATCTGAGATATTGTTCTATTTATATGACGTAAAGGAATAACCTCAATAATAAACATATTTACTGATTTAATAATTATTAGTATTATAGTACATTTTTGTATTTTTATCAAATTGTGTAAAAAGGTGATTTATGGTATAATTGAAATATTAATAAATATAATCTTTTAAAATGATTCCAATAACTTTTAAACAGAATGTGGAGAAAGAGTTAGAGGTATTCTGGGCGTTTATTAATAACGAGAAGAATTTACGTTATAGAAATTCAATTTTTCATTATTTCCCTGATCTTCAAGAAAAATTGTCTAGTATAGAAGGCGATGAAGCTAAAAAAGAATTTTTAGGAAAATATATATTAGAATTTAGAAATACCAAAAAAGAACAATTGGAGGAATTTGAGAAAAGCCAAGGAGAAAAATTAGAACAACAAGGCGAACTGGTATTGGAGAAATTAGAAGAGATAATGGAATGAAAGGAAGAGAATAATAAATGATATGATATAATCCCTGTTGTTATTCCATTTTCGCCTTTTAAGGGGAATACTTTTTTTTATTCTGTTTTGGATTCGTTGCGTGGTACAATATCTCCTTTTGGGGAGATTGTGTTTGTATTAGTACACGAAGTTTCTCATTTGATATTATTTAAGATTTTAAAGGATAGTTTTTCTGAAGACCAATACAAATTAAAACCAAATGAACTATATTTTTTAAAAGAGATATTGGTAGTACCAATTTTGAAAGATAATCTTTTGATTGATATATTAAATACAAAGGAGTATCGTGGCAATCCAATAATTTCATATTTGAATGTCAATAGTAATGGTTTGGATCAACCGATAACCCAATATTTTGAATATTTGTATGGTAATTGTAAGAAGAATGGGGAAACTTTTAATGATTTTGTTAAGATTGCTATAGAAACGATAAAAAGTATTTCAAAAGAGTTGGATGTTAAAAATGAGACGTGGAATAAATATGGAGCGGATAGAAAAAAGTATGTCAAAGAAATTCAAGAATATAGTCAGCCGATTGTTATTAAATAGGGTTTGGTTGAATTGTTCTTGGTTTTTATGGTAGAATAATTGTATATAAATTTAAGATTAAATACTATGGGATTACAAAATTTGGTTTTAAGACAGATGTTAATGGCACAAATTAAAAAAATGAATTTGCCAAAGGATAAGCAAGATAAGATTGTGAATGCAATTATTGATAATCCAGAATTCTTTAAGAAAATGGCTGAAGAAATGCAATCAGAGATGAAAAATGGATTAAATCAAATGCAAGTTGCACAAAAGTTAGCTGGCAAATACCAAGATGAGGTTAGAAGGATTATGGGAGAATAAATTAAATTAATTCTATGAAGATACATCGTTTTGTTTATGATTTTAATTTCAGTGATGATCTTTTAATGATAAAGGATAGAGATTTAATTAATCAAATCAAAAATGTTTTGAAATTAAGAAAGGGCGAAAGGATTGTTTTGATTGATTTGAATAAAAGAGAGGCTTTAACAGAGATTGTAAGTTTGTCGGAAGAATTTTTACAATTAAAGTTATTGAATTTAGGATTGAATCAAAATGAAAGCGAAATCAAAGTGAATTTATGTTGTTCTATATTGAAAAATCAAAATTTTGAATTAGTGGTTCAAAAGGCAGTTGAAGTTGGGGTCAGTCAAATTACGCCTATTGTCTTTGAAAGGACAGTGAAGACAAGTTTGAATTTTGTAAGATTAAATAAGATTGTTAAAGAAGCAATTGAACAATCAGAACGAGGAGAGAATGTAAAAATAAATGAAATTATTGATTTCAAAACTGGAATACTTAAAAAAATATGAGAGAATGATATTAATATTATCTGTGATAAGAGTGGAGAGATTTTTAGTAAGGTAATTAGTGGAATTAAAATTAAAGACAAAACAATTAATTTGTTTGTTGGACCAGAAGGAGGATTGATGGCGGATGAATTATTTTTGGCTGAGAAGAATGGATTTTTAATAATGAATTTAGGATTAACTACTTTGAGGGGTGAGACGGCAGCGATAGTAGCTAGTTTTATTGTAAACAATATATAATGAAAATATCAGTTGAAGTTAAATTAAAAAGTAGGAAATATGGGATTACAAAGATATCTGATAATAAATATATTGTTTATACATACAAGGCACCAGAGAATAATCAGGCGAACGAAGATATTATTAAGCAATTTGCTAGATATTTTGATGTGGCAAAGAGCCAAGTAGAGATTATCTTGGGAAAAACGTCTACTAGTAAGCTAATTGAAGTAGATTGTGATGCTTTAAAAATATCAAAAAACGATTTGACAAAAAAATAAATTAGTTATATAATTATATTAATTAAAAGAAAGATTTAATTAAAAATATAATATATATAATATGAATTTATTTAATATCGGTGGGGACAGAAAGGATGAAGTTTTTCCACCTCATGCTGCAGAAAATCCAAATTTTTCTAACCAATCACAGACAGTAGAAGAAGATCTTAAAGGAATTTCTTTGTTTTATGAAGAGTTGGCTGTTATTTATGGATTAGAACAAGGTGATAATCTTAATCCAGACATGGTAATTAAAAAGATATACGAACTGGGGCATACTTATAGAACCGTTTTGGATAAGCTAGCAGCTTATTATAAATTATCGATAGAACCAGAAACAGAACCAAAATATGAAGATATTTTAAAAGCTAAACAATTAAAAGACAAGGAGAAGGAAAGGAAAGAAAAAGAAAATTAATTTATAAGACCTGGATTTAAAATCCAGGTTTTTTAGTTGTATTTTTTTGAAAATTTAGGTATGGTTTAAGTAATAATATTAAATTTAAAATATGAAAGTAATGATAATCCCTGGTAATGGCGGGTCGTTAATTACAGATAATTGATTTCTTAATGTTAAAGATGGATTAGACCGTTTGGGTTTGAACGTGGTGGCAGAGAATATGCCTGATCTAGAATTGGCTAGAAAGGAATTTTGAATTCCCTTTATGGAATCAAAAGAATTAGGAGATGATGCAATTTTAATTGGGCATTCATCGGGTGCTGTTGCTATTTTAAAATATTTAGAGAATCATAGATGCAAATTAGCAATTTTAGTTGGAGTGTATAGTTCTGATCTTGGAGATGAGAATGAAAAATTAAGCCAATATTTTGATGACGAATGGCAATGGGAAGAAATTAAAGCTAATGCTGACAAGATTATTATTTTTGCTTCTAAAGATGATCCATATATTCCAATTTCAGAACCACAAGCTATTAAAGAAAAGATAAATGCTGAATACCATGAATATTTAGATGAAGGTCATTTTGGAAGTGATGTTGGTAAAACAGAATTTCCAGAGATTATATTAGCTGTTAAGAAAAATATTTAAATTAAACATATGAATGAAATAAAATTAGGAAAATACCAACATTACAAAGGAAGCTTCCATGAAATTATTGGGATTGCGAGGCATAGCGAGACTTTAGAAGAGATGGTGGTGTATAGACATTTGGGAGAAGATAAAGAATTTGGAGAAAATGCTTTATGGGTTAGGCCTAAATCTATGTTTTTTGAGAATGTGATTGTTGATGGAGTAGAAGTTCCAAGATTCAAATTAGTTGAGTAATTGATTTTTTATCAAAAGTATATTATAATTTTAGTATAATATGTAATTAAAATCTTAAATGTTTTAATATGGATTTAGTAAAAAAATTTGATGAAGTAACGATGAAGGATGTAATAAGTGTTGGTGGCAAGAATGCTTCACTAGGCGAGATGATTAAAAATTTATCAATTCGAAAAATTAATGATGCTGAAAAAGTAATACAGTTAGTTTTAAAAGCGACAATTGAAGCTGGATATGTTCCGGGCAAAGATATTTTTATATCTTTAGATTCAGCAGCAACTTCATTTTATGAAGACGGAAAGTATATGATGGGAGATAAAGTTCGAAATAGCGATGAGATGATAGAATACTACCAAATGTTAGTTGATAAGTATCCGATAATTTCTATTGAAGATGGATTGGCGGAAGACGATTGGGATGGCTGACAAAAGTTGAATAAGAAGATGGGGAATAAAATTACTTTAATAGGGGATGATATTTTTGTAACTAATACAAAATTGTTACAAAAAGGAATTGATTTAAAGGCAGCTAATTCAATTTTAATTAAACCAAATCAAATTGGAACCTTGACAAGTGCTATTGAGGCTATTAAATTAGCGGAATCAAATAAGTTTTCCTGAGTAATCTCTCATAGATCGGCAGAGACATTGGATACAACTATTGCTGATATCGCATACGCAACTAATGCACTTGGTCTTAAAACTGGATCAACTCATCAAAGCCCAACATGTCTTGAGTGTGACGACGTAAGAAGAACAAAGTATCAGAGAATGGCATATTTAGAGAAACGTGATAAAGTTAAAGATAAAAAAATTCCAATGGGGTTGGTAATTTTGGACGGTTGAGGATTAAAAGATTCTGAAAGAGGCAATGCTATTAAAATGGCGAAGACTCCAAATTTTGATTATCTATGGAATACTTTTCCGCATTCTCAATTAAAAGCTCATGGATTGGATGTTGGAGAACCAGACGGTAGGGTTGGCAATTCTGAAGTGGGACATTTAAATATTGGTGCCGGCAGAGTTGTCCAGCAAGATGTAGTGAGAATAGATAATTCGATAATGGATGAAAGTTTTTTTGACAACAAGGTTTTGAAAAATGCTTTTTCTTATGCTAAGAAAAATAATTCTAAAGTTCATATAATGGGACTAGTTTCGAGTTCAGTTGTGCATTCGTCATTAAATCATTTATTGGCTTTAATTGATTTTGCTAAAAATGAGAATTTTAATGAAGTTTTAATTCATGGTATAACTGATGGTAGAGATTCTTCACCTTGAAGTGCGGAAAGTTGGACTGTAAAAATAGAGGAAAAAATTAAACAAATTGGTGTTGGCAAGATAGCAACTTTGTGTGGGAGATATCATGCGATGGATCGTGATCAAAAATGAGAAAGAACTCAATTGTTTTATAACTTATTAACTAAAGGCGAAGGGGTTATTGAAAAAGATTGAAGAACGGCATTGGAGAATTCATACAAGAATAAAGTTACTGATGAATTTGTAAAGCCAGTAGTTTTAATGAAGGATAAAGAATCGGTTATCATTAATGATAATGACGTGGTAATATTTTTCAATTTCAGATCTGATAGAGCTCGACAGATTACCTCAGCTTTTATGGATGCTGATTTTAAAGAATTCAGCAGGAAAGAAATTAAAAACTTAAAGTGAGTTTGTTTTACTGAGTATGATGCTAAGTTTAATGCTAATAAAAATATTAGTGTTGTATTTCCAAAGATAGAATTGGAAAATACTTTAACGGATGTATTATCGAAGAATGGATTAAAGCAATTAAAGATTGCGGAGACTGAGAAGTATTCGCACGTTACGTTTTTCTTTAATGGCGGACTAGAGAGAAGTGTTAAAAATGAAAGTAGAATTTTAGTAGATTCGCCTCGTGATGTAGCTACGTATGATTTAAAGCCAGAGATGTCAATAGGAGTTGTAACTGATAAGTTGTTAGAGGCTATGCCTAATCAAGATTTCTTTGTTTTGAATTATGCCAATCCAGATATGGTCGGTCATACAGGGAATTTTAAGGCAATAGTTGAAGCAATCGAAGCGGTAGACAAGCATTTGGGCAGAGTGATAGCTAGAGCTAAAGAATTAGGATATACTTTGGTGGTTATGGCTGATCATGGTAATGCAGAAGATAAAGATCCAGAAGTATTAAATAGATTAACTTCGCATTCAACTAGTCCAGTGCCGTTCATAATTGCTGATTTCTATAACAAGTTTCCTAATATATTGATTAAGGAGGGTGGAAGATTAGCTGACGTAGCAGTGAGTATTTTAGATTTGCTAGAGATTGATAAGCCGAACGATATGACGGGAGAGAGTTTAATTATTTGTCCAGAATTAAAAGATTTTTATTCAATTAAAAAGATTGAAGCGTCTGAAATTCTTGATTCTCGAGGGAAGTCTACTATTCAAGCTAGAATTGTTTTAGATGATGGTTTTGTTGGTGAATATGCTTCAGTTCCAGCTGGGAAATCAAGAGGTAAAGGTGAAGCGCCAGTCGTGGCAACAGAAGTTGCTTTGAAAAATATTTTGGATATTGAAAAAGTTTTGATTGAAAAAGAAATTAATGTTTTCAATCAAAAAGGGATTGATAGAATTCTCATGGACAATTTAGAAAAATGAGGTGGGAACACTACGTTAGCAGTATCGTTAGCTATTGCGAGAGTTGCTAGTAGTAAAAAGAATTTGGAATTGTATGAATATATAGAAAATACATATGGATATGAGGATCGAAAGAAAGATAAAGTGGCTTTTATGATGAATATCTTTAATGGAGGATTGCATGCTTTGAGAGGCGACGAAAAGTTGGGAATTGATAAGCCAGCTATTCAAGAGTTTATGATATTTGTCAAAGATAATACTTATAATTTAGCTATTAAAAAAGCTGATAATATTTATTGGAAATTAAAAGAAATATTAGCTAGTGAGGGTTATGATAATCAAAACTTTGGAGATGAAGGCGGTTATTCACCTCGAGTAATTTCAGGAATTAGAGTTCCTAATGGTTTTGCTACTACTAGCGAAGCATTCTTCTACTTTTTGAAGGAAGGTAAGTTGGATTTGAAAATTAAAGAAATTCTGAAGGGACTGAAGATGAGTGATATGAAAGAGTTAGATAAGAGATCTAAAAAAATTCGAGATTTAATTTTAAAAACTAAATTACCAAAATTATTACAAGATGATATTTTAAAACATTTTATTGAATTGCAGAAGTTTTATAAAGATAAGAATTTATCATTAGCAGTTCGATCGTCAGCTACGGCGGAAGATGCGGCGGATGCTAGTTTTGCTGGCCAACATGAATCGTATTTGAATGTTGTTGGTTTTGAAGAATTATTGAAGGCTATTAGATTATGTTTTTCTTCGTTATTTACTAGCAGAGCTATTGCTTATAGAGATAATTTGAAAATGGACCATACTTTGATTGGTTTATCAGTTGGAGTACAAAAAATGGTAAGATCGGATTTGGCTTGTTCAGGAGTTATGTTTTCTTGTGATACGGAGAGTGGGTTTTCGGACGTAGTATTGATAAATGGTAGCTATGGCTTAGGAGAGAATATTGTTAAAGGTAGAGTTGAGACTGACGAATACTATGTGTATGAAAAGACATTGAGTAAAGGATTCAAACCAATAATTGAAAAACGTATGGGGAAGAAGGAATGGACTTTGGTTTATGGTAAGAATGGTAAGGATACTGTAAATACAAAAACGGAAATTAAAAAACAAAAACAATTTGTTTTGAAAGATGAAGAGATTTTAGAATTAGCAAAATATTCTTTGATTATTGAGAATCATTATGGACGACCAATGGATGTGGAATGAGCTAAGGATGGCAAAGATGGGAAGCTATATATAGTACAAGCGAGACCAGAGACTGTTCAGAGTCGTAAGGATGTAAAACAATTAGAAGAATATTTGTTGATTGATAAGAAAGGCAAGAAGCCAATTACAACTGGATTAAGTGTTGGGAACAAGATTGGATCTGGTAAAGCTGTTGTTATCAAGAGCGTAAAAGATATTGATAAATTTAAGAAGGGGCAAGTTTTGGTTACATACATGACTGATCCAGACTGAGTTCCTATTATGAAGCTAGCGAGTGCGATAATTACCGAGAGTGGTTCGAAAACCTGCCATAGCGCGATTATAGGGAGAGAATTAGGAACACCAACTATTGTTGGAGCTGACAATGTGACGAAGTTGATTAAAGACAAACAAAATATTACTGTTGTTTGTAGCGAAGGGGAGATTGGGAATATCTATGATGGGATTTTGAAGTATGAGATTAAAAAAACTGATATTACGAACTTAAAGAAATTACCAGTTAAGATAACGATGAATATTGGTGATCCTAATCAAGCATTTTTAAATAGTTTTATTCCTAATGATGGAGTTGGATTGGTTAGGGAAGAATTTATTGTGGTTAGTTTTATTCGAATTCACCCTATGGCTTTGATTGAGTATAAAAAACAAAGTGGATTGATTAAAAAACAAATTGATGAAATTACTAATGGGTATACTGATAAGAAGCAATTCTATATTGATAAGTTAGCTCAAGGAGTTGGTAAGATTGCTAGTGCCTTTTATCCAAAGGAGATTGTTTTACGATTATCGGATTTCAAGACCAATGAATACAAGAATTTAATTGGAGGAAATAAATATGAGATTGACGAAGAGAATCCCATGATTGGATTTAGAGGGGCTTCAAGATATTATCATCCAAGTTTTGTAGAAGTTTTTAAATTAGAATTAGAAGCAATTAAAAAAGTAATTTATGAATTTGGTTTGGATAATGTATCGTTAATGGTACCATTCTGTAGAACAGTAAAGGAAGGCGAGAAGGTTATTAAGATTATACGGGAAGCAGGTCTATCTGCTCAAAAGATCTATGTGATGTGCGAGATACCATCAAACGTTGTTTTGGCGGATAAGTTCTTAGATATTTTTGACGGTATGTCGATTGGATCGAATGATCTAACGCAATTGGCTTTAGGAATTGATAGAGATGCTAATCATTTAATTCAAAATATTTCTAATGAGAATGACGAAGCAGTTAAAGAATTAGTAAGACAGGTTATTAAAACTTGTAAGGCTAGAAATAAATACATTGGGATTTGCGGACAAGCGCCAAGTGACTATCCGAAGTTTGCACAATTCTTAATTGATAACCATATCGATTCTATGAGTTTGAATCCAGATTCAGTTTTAAAAATTCGTAAAGCATTAGAATAGGAATTAATTAAAATTAAATAAACTATTCCTATTTTGGGAACGGTTAAGAATAATGATTAATTATGAAAAATCTTGACAATCCAAATAAAAAGAAAGTTAAAAACAATCCTGAATATTTAAAAGAGGATTATTGATTTGAGATTATTAAAAATTTATCTAAAAATTACAATGAAGTTCCTGATCCAATTCAAATTAGAGCGGCTGCTATTATCGAATCTTTAGGTATTCCTTCTGGTCCGTATTCATCCATAGAATTAAATGCTGAGAATAAAAGAAAAGACGAAATTATTACTAAATACTTAATTAATATTTCCGGATTAATTGTTAATAAAAATATCGGAACAGTTTCTCATGATTTTAGAGATATATATCCCGATGGTTTACCCAAAGAACTGAAAGAAGTTTTAGATCCGAATACTTTAAAAATTATGGAGATCGAGTATGAGCATGGAGCATGAATGCAAGGGGTAGATATGTCTGAATTAAACAAACATTCGAAAGGAGATGCTACTATAATTTATACAAGATTACCAGGGGGCGTTGATTTGTTTTTAAGAGGGTATATTCATTACAAAGATTGACAGGTGTTTCATCAAGAATTTTTTAAAAGAATTAATGAATTTGCTAAAATTATTGCTATAGAGGGAGTACCAGAATTAAAGTTTAATGATAAATTAAACCATATGTGAGAGAATAAGAATGATTATAGTGGTTATCATTTACTGATGCATCAAGCTGTTGCAAATGATTTTCTTGGATATTTTACTACTATTGATACTCGTTGTAGTGGAAAAATAAGTTTCGAAGGATTAGATAGAGCATTAGAAAAAGCTTTTGGATTTTATGGATCGATGAAAATTAGTAAATTTTTTGTTTGGTATTTTAAATATCTAGCAAAAGAAAATCCGGCTTTAATAAAATCAATCAAGTCCGAAAAGCAGCTAGAAGACATATTTGGTTTTTATAGTACTAGAAATATTAATGAATTTAATATGCTCCAGACAAAAGATAAAAGATTATTTATTGAGGGAGTATTTCGTTCTAAAGATGGTAAAAAAAGTTTTCAGCCGACATTTTTAGAGAATGGACAATTAATGTTTGCGGATGCTTTAGCGGCTATTAAATGAATGTTGATAGGGAAGTTAATGGCGGATGGATATATTGAAAAAGGCCCGATGATTGATTACGAAGGCATTGCTCATACTAATACAAAATTATTCTTTTTAAAGCATCCTCAATACGCTATGGAAGTAGTTTTAAGAACTATTTATGAATTAATGGCGGAAACTATAAAAGAAAAGAATAATTATCCAGAGATTTACAAAATGTTAGATAAGCCTAATTGAACAAAAATATTTGAACAAATTGTAAAATTAGTTTTTAAAAAAGGGGAGATGCGAACTGATAGTAAATTAATTGATGTGCCAATTGATTTTTTGAAAGTTTACAAAATAGATTCATCAAGAGTAATTCCCAGTGACGAGAAAATAAAAGATATTAGAAAATTGATAAGAGGAATTAATAAAAAGAATAAAAAATAATATGTATTTTGTATATATACTAAAGTGTAGTGATGATACTTTGTATACTGGGATTACGGTGGGCTTAGAGAGGAGGGTTAGAGAACATAATAGTTCTAACTTAGGGGCTAAGTATACTAAAGTTCGAAGGCCAGTGGAGCTAGTTTTTTCTAAGAAATTTAAAACTAGGTCTCTGGCTACTAAAGAAGAGATGCGAATTAAAGGTTTGAAAAGGGGAGAAAAATTAAAATTAGTAAATGCTAAAAAGCCAAAGTAATTTGACTTTTTTGTTTGTTTTAAATGCTAATAATATATACTACACCTATTGACAATATATTTTACATTTGGTATAATTTAGTAATAATTAATTTAAATATTATGGTTAATAAATTTATTAAAAAAACAAGAATTGAGAAGGGGCTATCTAAGAGTTCTATGGCTGATAAATTAAATTTATCAAGACCTACGTATGAAAAAGTAGAAGATGGAACTAGAGAATTAACATACAGGGAATTAGAAAAGATAGCTGGTATTTTTGAAATGCCAGTGAATAATTTAATTAATTCTAAGGATTTTGATATTGAAGTTAATGTGGTTAAGGATGAATCAGAAGAATTAAAAAATGAAATGAGAATTAATACACCCCAAAAGAATATCAAAAAATTAAAAGAAGTTTTGTTATATATCTTAGTTAAAGTTGGTAATAAGCCTAATGTTGGCGAAAGCGTGATAAATAAATTATTGTATTTTATTGATTTTGATTATTATGAAAAATATGAAAAGCAATTAATAGGAGCAACATATATTAAGAATCATTTTGGGCCTACTCCAGTAGAATTAAAAATGGTTTTAAAAGATATGGAAGATAATAACGAAATTGTTGCTGTTAGTAATAAGATTTTTGATTTCAAACAAAAAAAATTTATTCCGTTAAGAGAACCAAATTTGGAAATTTTGAATGCTCAAGAATTAACTCATATAGATGAAGTTTTGGAAAGATTATCAGATAAGAATGCTAAAGAAATTAGCGAATATTCTCATGGCGATATACCTTGAAAAGTATATAAAGATGGCGACACTATAGATTACGAAAGTGTATTCTATCGAGATGATAAATATTCTGTTAGGACATATAGCGATGAACTTTAGTGAACTTGAAGAATTTAAAAAAGAATTTAAATATTTTTTAAAAAAATATTCAAGTCTTAATAGTGATTTTGAAATTTTTAAATTGATTTTAGTAACTGAACCATGTTTGGTTGGTAACAATTGTAGTATGATTTATGAAGATAATTCAATAAAAGTATTTAAGAAAAGAATGCAATGCCGAAGTTTAAGAAATACTTTACGGGTTGTTTATATCTATTGCTCAGCTACACAAGATATAACCTTTATAGAGTTATATAGACACGATGATAATAAAAACGATTATGATCGTCTAAGGGTTAGGGAATATTTAGAAAAATTCAATTAAAATAGAAAAATCTCTATGTAAGAGATTTAAAAATTGAATTTTGGTACTTGTCTACGGTTTAATAAATTGTTTAACCGTGGGAGGGCTAGAGCCCTCACAAGTACCTAGGTATAATATAGCATGTAAAAATATAAAAATCAACGATTTTGATTGAAAATATACAAAATTAAGATAAATAGATAGTTTGATCTAAAAGCAAAACAAATGTTGATAATTGTTGATTTATTTGTTATTATTGTATTGTATTACAGTCTGGGATACTAAAATACTGTAATGCTATGTATGAAATACACTAAAATTGAATTATAAATTAATATATAGATTAATTTTATATTTATGTTTCCAAGATATAATATTGAAAAAATTAAATTTGCAGTTGATAACCAAACTTTTCAAAAAGCAGTTGAGCTTTATGAAGCAAAGAAAATAAAAAATTTTCAAGAAGACTTTAAGTTTTTTTCTGCTACAGTTGTGGGGACAAAGCCTTATCGAACTGTTGTTTCAGCTGATAATTTTAATAGAGGTGGTTGTAGTTGCTATCTTGGTGAAAACAATATTTTATGTAAGCATATGGTGGCTTTAGCGATTTATGCTGTTTTGCGTGGTGATAAAATTTCCGAGGAGGACAAAGGGGTAATTGGAGAAGTGAAATGAAGTGGTAATGTTGGAGAATTAAATTTAGAAGAATTAGCTTTGATTAAAAAAGATATTTTATTATCAATAAGATATTTAAAGCCATATTGTGGACCATCAAAAACTTGAGATGCTAATCAAGCTTCGTTAAGTGAAGGATGTAGAAGATTAACGAATATTATTAATCATTTACCTGTAAGTTTGCAAATAGCAGAATTAATTATTAAAATGTTATTTAAGATAGACAAGAAATTATCTTGTGGAGGGGTTGATGATTCTAATGGTATAGTGGGTGGTTTTATAGAAGAAGTGGTAGAATTGCTTAAAGAATTTGCCAAAATTGATCCAAAATATATTAAAGCTTTTAAAGTATTTACTAATCAAAAAACTGGTTTTGGTTGAGAAGAATCTTTGGTAAAGATGTATGATGAAAATGATAAGAAATAGATTGTAATGTAATTTTAATATTAGGCATATTGATTAATAATTTGTTTTGCAATTATAGCATAAATATGCTAATATGTTAATAGATTTTTAATTTAAAAAGGGGGTAGCTAAGTGAATAACAATGTCATAACTGTTTATAAGATTGTGACCGATGACCTAAAGAGCGTTACTGCGTGGAATAATAAAAAGCATTTTGTCCAATATATTGTTGGACAAAAAGTCTATTCTCCAAAAGGTTGTAATGGTTTACAGGCTTTTGGTAGTGTTAGAGAAATGACAGATTATGTTCTTGATCGTGAAGGTCATAAAGTCAGAGTTTTTCTAGCTGAAGCCGAACCTGTAGATTATAGAGATATAGAAACCTTTCGTTTTTGTGGTATCATTTACGATACAGTGTATTGTAAATGGATAAAGCTAATCAAGGAGTTGACATAAAAAGGCGTGATAGTTATCATGCCTTTTTACATAACTAATTAAGTTGGAATTTTTTGTAATTTATGGTATCATATTATATTAAATAAAAAATTAAAATAACAATTATGGATATTAAACTTACTAAGGAACAATATAGAGATTTAATGCATTTAATTGTTGCTGGAAATTGTGTATTTGGCATTTTAGGAGATGCATATAAAGGCTATAAAAAACAATCTTTAAGGTGCGAAGAATTAGAAGATCATTTAATTGGATATGCTAAAGATTTCAATTGTGAAGATTTGCAAGATTATTATGACGGAAAACTGGTGGTGGATGAAAATTTTTGAGAACATATTCACGAAGAGTTTATGGACCCTTATAATGTTAATACTTTTTGAAATATGTTAGAAACAGAATTAGGTAAAAGAGATTTTAAAAGAACTATGACTAAAGAAGAAGGAAAATTTATAGAAGAACACAATGGTTGGTTGCCAGATAGAATTAATGATATTTATAAATTATATGAGAAGGAATTTGATAAGAATGGAGTTGAAAATATAGTAGTTGTTAATAAAAAGATTAATAAATTAAAATAATGGAATATATAAAACCAAAAGGATTGAAAGTAGGAGATACTGTTGCTGTTATATCGCCATCCTGAGGTGGTCCGAGTGTTTTTCCTACTGTATATGATAATGGGTTGAAGATTTTAAATGAATGGGGATTGAAGATAAAAGGATACCCAACTGCTAGAATGGATGCTGGATTTTTAAGGGATAATCCAGAGATCAGAGCTAAAGATATTAATGATGCTTTTTTTGATAAAGAAGTTAAAGCCATTTTTACTTCTATTGGAGGGAATGATTCTATACGAATATTACCTTTTATTGATAAAGAGATTATTAGAAACAATCCAAAGATTTTGATAGGATATTCGGACACAACTGCTATACATACGTTTTTGAATTTAAATGGAGTTGTTAGTTTTTATGGACCATCAGTTATGGCTGGGTTTTCTCAGATGAAAGCTTTGCCAGTTGAATTTGAAAAACATATAAAAGAAATGCTATTTGAAGCTAAGAGAGAATATGAATACAAAGCGTATGGTAAATATTGCGATGGTTATCCAAATTGAATACAACCTGAAAATTTAGGTAAAGCAAATGAATTGAAAAATAATATGGGTTGGAAATGATTACAAGGTAAAGGAAAAGTTCAAGGGGAGATCTTTGGTGGATGCTTGGAAGTTTTAGAAATGCTAAAAGGAACTGAATTCTGGCCAAATAATGAATTTTGAAATGATAAGATATTTTTTATAGAAACATCAGAAGATAAGCCTGATTTAAATCATATTGAAGCTGAGTTGCGTAATTATGCAATGTTAGGAGTGTTTGATAAGATAAGTGGTTTTGTTTTTGGAAGAGCTAGAGACTATACTGATGAAGAAAAAATTGAATTAGAAAATTTAATTTTAAAAGCAATTAATAAAGAGTGTCGCAAAAATGATTTACCGATAGTTTATAATTTTGATATTGGTCATACTGATCCGCAATTTGTTTTACCATTGGGGATTAAGATGGAGATTGATTGTGATAATAAGAAGATTGGGTTAGTTGAAAATTGAATAGAGTAAGCTTGTATTTGTGATTGTTTTATGATAATTTATTGATGGTACGATATATAAAGAAAGGAGTATAAAATGACAACAAAAATTTTATTGTTGATTGGAGGCATATATATAGTCGCTGTCTTGGTAGCGTCTTTATATATGGCGGGCATTACATTGTGCCCGTGAGATTTTTTATACAAGGACTGGCCTATATAGCTAGTTCTTGTTTTTATTTCGTAATTTTGTTATAATTTAGATATAATTAAAAATTAAAATTTAAATATGGAAAATACAGGATGTTGTCCGCAATTTAATCCAGAAGGATATGAAAATAAGGAATGACATTTTGAAAATAAATTGTTTTTAAAAAGTTCAATTCCAACAATTTTTCATATACCGATTATATCAGCTATGAATAAAATGATGACAAGAATTTGGAATGTAGCTCATAATGCTGGAGCTGTTAATGAAGGAGAATTCTTGCTATTGGCTGATGATATTTCTAATTTTCGATGTGATTATTATTTGGCAGTTAATAAAGAAATTGAAAATGAAAATATGGTAAGAATTAGTGGGGACTTTATTACTAAAGTTTTTGATGGTCCATATCAAAATGTTCCTAAATGAATAAAAGAAATGGATAAGTTTTTGAAGTTACAGAATAAAAAAGCTAAGAAGTATTATTTCTATTATACCACTTGTCCGAAGTGTGCTAAAGTTTATGGACATAATTATGTTGTAATTTTTGCAAAGATATAAAACATAACAATTATTAAAATTTAAATTATATGTAATGAATAAAAATAGTCAAAGTAACTTTGAGCAAATAATACCAACGGCATGAATGGTTGCTTATCGTAGGACGTTTACTGACATTCCTTTTTCGCGTGAAATATTTAAAAAATTAGAAGAAATTATAAAAAGAAATAATTATAAAAAACTTCCAACAAATCTTAAAAAACTAGAGCTTACTCCTCAATTTGAAGCTAGGTTTAAATTAATTGATAAATTAATTTATAAACATAGCCATAATCAAATATTAGAATTGGCTGTTGGATTTTCATCTCGTGGGTTATCTATGTCTACAAAAGATAATTTTAATTATGTTGAAGTAGATCTTACAAGGGTAATAAAGGAGAAAAAGCAAATAGTAAAAGAAATCGGCATTGATAAAAAAATTAAGATACCAAAAAATTTACATTTTGTATCGGGAAATGTGTTAGATTTTGAAACTTTTGAAAAAGCAACTAAATATTTTAATAAATCGCAACCATTGGTTATCACTCACGAAGGATTACTTCGTTATTTAACAAAAGAAGAAAAGGCCAAAGTAGCTAAAAATATTTACAAAATTCTTAAAAAATTTAATGGAGTTTGAATAACTTCTGATATATCATTAATAAGAATATTTAGACAGGAAAATAAAGTTATGAATAAATATGTTGAACAAGTAGCAAAGTTAACAGGTAAAAATATAATTGCTAATCGTTTTGAAACAGAAGGAGAGGCAAAAAAGTTCTTTAAGAATCTTGGCTTTTCTATTAAAAGATATAGTTTTATGGAAGTTTATAATGAGCTTACTTCTCCAAAAAAATTAAAACTTTCAGAACAGCAAACTAAGGAGGTTATTGAAGATGCAATGGTATTTGTAATGAAACCTATGTAATTATATATTTGAAATTATAATATAATGAATTTAAATTTTGAGAAAAAATTATGAAAAAATTCTAGATATGTTTTTGGAATTGATGAAGTGGGTAGGGGACCACTGGCTGGACCAGTAGTGGTAAGCTGTGTTTGTATTTCAAAAGATTATAAACTACCAAAGGAATTATTGGAATTAGTAAATGATTCTAAGAAATTAAATCATAAAAAAAGAGATTTGATTGTTAAGGAAATTAAAAAGATTAAAGGAGTTAATTTTAGTATTACTAGAATAGCTGAGAAAGAAATTGATAAAATTAATATTTTAAAAGCAACTTTGAAGGCTTTTAAAAAATCAGTTTTGAATTTGGAAAAGAAATTAAAATGTAAAGCTGACATGATTTTAATTGATGGGAATAAGATAATACCAGAATTTAAAGACCATAAGCAATTGGCAATAATTAAAGGGGATTCAAAGATATTTTCTATTGCACTGGCTTCAATTATTGCTAAAGAATACAGAGATGATTTAATGATAAAATATTCAAAGAAATATCTTAATTATGGATTTGAAATCCATAAAGGTTATGGAACTAAAAAACATATTGAAAGTATAAGAAAATTAGGGTTATGTGAAATTCATCGAAGAAGCTTTGTTAAGAATATTTTAAAATAAATATGAATAAATTATTAGTAGTTATTGGGCCAACAGCAGTTGGAAAATCAGACTTAGCTATATTCTTAGCTAAGAAATACAACGGAGAGATAATTTCAGCTGATAGCCGACAGGTTTATCGTGGATTAGATTTAGGTACAGGGAAAGTTGTAAAAGACAAAGGAAGTATGGAATTTTTTTCTGAAGGGGTTAAACATCATATGATTGATATAGTTGATGCTAATGAGCAATACAGTATTTCGGAATTCCAAAAAGAAACTAATAAAAAAATTAAAGAAATTTGAAGTAATGGGAAATTACCAATAATATGTGGAGGATCACCTTTGTATGTTATTAGTGTATTAGAGGGATGGCAATTTCCAAAGACAAAGCCGAATACGGAATTAAGAATGGAATTGGAAAATAAAAGTATTGAAGAATTGTATTTACAATTGGCTAGTTTAGATAGTAAGCGAGCAAAGACAATCGAAAAGAAAAATAAAAGAAGATTAGTTAGGGCTTTGGAGATTTTGCTATCAAATCAAGATATTTTGCCTTTGGTTAAGAAGCCAATAAAGACCGAAGTTTTAATTTTGGGAATTAAAAAAGACAGAGAAGAGATTAAAAATTTAATTCTTAAAAGATTAGAAAGAAGAATTGAATTGGGGATGATTGACGAAGTTAAGAAATTAAAAGAAAGTGGAATTAGCTCTAAGAGATTAGATGATTTGGGATTGGAATACAGATATATTAATTTGTATTTGGATGGGAAGTTGAATTTATCAGAAATGAAAGAACAACTATATAATAAAATATGTCAATTTGCTAAAAGGCAAATGACTTGATTCAAAAAATTTGAAAATGTTTTTTGAATTGATTATGATTTTGAAAAAGCAATGGAAATAATTAAAGAAAAGCAGTGATAAATTAATGGCAATAAGATTGTAAGACGGAGAGAATACTCAATAACCAATATTCAATACTCAGAATTGCTTTATTTCTAGACATTTTGTACTCCATATGTCTAGGAATAAAACATCTTGATAAATTAATAGGACCCTCGATGATTTTTCATCAAGGGTCCTAGGTTTCAAGGGTTCAGGGGTTTAGGAACTCAAGAATTGAAGTCCCAGGAAGCACCCAGCCCGATACGGAAATCCCCAGTATCACCACGCCAGCGATTCTTGATATCGAGGCCTCTGAAATCAAAGCCACCAACGCTGACATGATAGCAATCGGATGTGACAGATCTAGTTCTGGCATAGACCGCTTGGTTAAGATATACCTTATATTTCTTATAAAAGAGCATATCTTTTAGGGATTCTTCCACCGCTAGCGGTGGTAAGTATCCTGGAGGAAGCAATTTGTCTTGCTTTTCATATGACATCCCCCTAGAACCAGGAACTATCTCTTTGAGAAGCAGGTACTGTTTAATTTCACAATACTCTTGTATTTCAAAATCTTGATTGGGGTACTCAGATTTTGGAGTATACTCGTAAAACTTGGGTTGATCCTCTTCGGGAAATTGCTTTTGCAATCCCAAAAGATTTATTTGAATACCCATAAAAGCAAAGTGGGTATCTTTTTTCTTCTTGCCAGGATAGAATGGGCAAGGGGAATTCAAGATATCCTTTAATAATTCCCGTTCTCTCTTTGCGCTCATTATAATTTGGGCTATTTTTTGGGCTAGAACTGGATTAGCTCTAACCTCTGCTATGTGAGCAAGGTTTACCCCTTGCTTCTCTAGTGCAGATAAAAAAGCCCCTACTCCACCAAAACTGTCTGTCCACAACCCAGAGTTGTTCTTAGACATAAACTTTCTCCTTCTTTTGTTTTTGCCTTATTTCTTTCGAAATTTTAGCAGCTTCTTATAAGTTTTTAAGAAACTATAAACAATTTGAATATACCATATTGTCACGTTTTTGTCAATAACACAAAAATTAATCGTAATTTGACAGTTTTAAAATAAAAAGGCTTGATACAAAAGACTTGCTTTTTTTTCGAAAGTTTCTTACACTATAGGTACAAACTATTAAGAAAAATAGCCATGAATTTTGTTCATCTTCACGTCCATACACATTTTAGTTTACTAGACGGGTTGTCAAAAATTGACGACCTGGTTTTACGTGCTAAAGAGCTAGAAATGCCAGCTATTGCAATTACTGATCATGGCAATATGTATGGAGCAGTTGAATTCTATGAGAAAGTTAAGAAGGCGGGAATAAAACCAATCATTGGATGTGAGCTATATGTAGCTCCGAGAAGATTGGATCAAAAAGAAGGTAATATGGATTCTAAGAATTATCATTTAATTGCTTTGGCAAAGAATGCGAATGGGTATAGGCATTTAATTAAGTTAGTTAGTATTGCTGGAATTGATGGCTTCTATTATAAACCAAGAATTGATAAAGAAATTTTAAAACAATACAAAGATGATGTTGTATTTTTGTCGGGTTGTATGAAGGGTGAGATTGCTTATCACTTAGCTAATGGAGCTAAGGAAGAAGCAGAAAAATCTTTAAAGGAATATATTGATATTTTAGGAACGGAAGATTTCTATATTGAAATACAACATCATCCTAATCATAAAGTTCAATTAAAGGTAAATGAAGAATTAAAAGAATTAGCTAAAAAATATGGTTTAAAAACTGTGTTGACTTGTGATTCGCATTATTTGAGATTAGAAGATCGGGAAGCTCATGAAGTTTTGTTAGCAATTCAAACTGGAGCGACAATGAATGACGAGAATCGAATGTCATTACGAGATTTTGATTTATCATTAAAAGATCCTAAGGAATTATATGAACATTATAAAGGCGAAGAAGACATGCTAAAGAGGACAGTTGAAATAGCTGATAAATGTAATTTTGATTTTGATTTCAAATCTTTAAATTATCCCAAGGCAACTTTTGAAGGAGTTACTGATAACGAAGCTTTTTTGAAAAAATTAGTTTATGAGAGATTACCGAATTTTTATGACGTAAACGATCCAAAAGTTATTGAGAGAGTCGAATATGAATTAGGAGTTATCAAACAAACTGGATATGTTGACTATATCTTAATTGTTTGAGATATTGTTGACTATTGTAATGAACACAAAATTCCTTGTAATGCGAGAGGTTCAGCAGCGGGTAGTATTATTTGCTATTTATTAAAAATCTCAAACGTTGATCCAATTAAATTGGAATTATATTTTGAAAGATTTTTAAATCCAGAACGTGTTTCACCACCAGATATTGATTTGGATGTGGCGGACAAAGATAGGGGTGCAGTTATTGGATATATTACTAAAAGATTTGGCGAGAAGAATGTAGCACAGGTAGCAACGTTTGGTATTATGAAGTCAAGATTAGCAGTACGTGATGTGACACGTGCTTTGGGATTGCCATATCATTTGGGAGATCAGATTGCAAAGATTATGCCAATGAATTTAAAGATTGATGAGGCATTGGATACGATACCTGAATTAAAAGAAATGTATCATTCGAGTTTGGATGCTAAGCAGATTATTGATATGTCTAAAAAATTAGAAGGGGTAGCTAGACATTTGTCTACTCATGCGGCTGGTGTAGTCGTAGCACCAAGTGAATTAACTAATTATGTTCCAATACAACATTCAAGTCGTAAGGAGGGAGAAGTTGTAGTACAATATTCTAAAGACTATGTTGAAAAATTAGGATTATTGAAATTCGATATTTTAGGATTGGCTAATTTAAATATTATAAAGCAAAGTTTAAGAGTTATTAAAAAATTATATGGTAAGGATGTTGATATTGATAGGATTGATGCGGCGGATCCGAATCCATATAAAATTTTAAGGAAGGGAGATACTATTGGGGTTTTTCAATTAGAATCTGATGGCATGAAAAAATTATTAAAAGAATTAAAGGTTAGTAATATTGAAGAAGTCTCCGCTATTATTGCGTTATATCGTCCGGGACCAATGCAATTTATTCCTTTGTATGTTAGTAATAAATTAGGATTAACCAAGATTGATTATTTGGATAACAAACTAGCTCCAATTATGGATACAACTTATGGAGTTATGATTTACCAAGAGCAGTTGATGACCTTAGCTAATAAGCTAGCTGGATTTACATTAGGTCAAGCTGATATTCTGAGAAAGGCAGTTGGTAAGAAAAAAATTGATTTGATGATGGAGCAGAAGCAAAAGTTGATTAATGGTTTGGTAGCTAATGGTTGAAAAGAAGATAAGGCGAAAAGATTGTGGGAATGGATCGAACCATTTGCAAGTTATGGTTTTAATAAGTCACATACCGCAGCTTATGCACGGGTTGCTTTTCAAACAGCATGACTCAAAACATATTATCCAACAATCTTTTTAGCTTCATTAATGACTTCGAATATGGGAGACTTTGATAAGATTCCTAGTGAGATTGAAGAATGTAAGAAATTAAATATTAAAGTTTTGTCGCCAAGTATTAACAAATCTTTTGTAGAGTTTGGTGTTGATAAGGAAAATAATTCTATATACTATGGTTTAGCAGCTATAAAGAATTTAGGTGAAGCGGTAGCAAGTGCAATAGTTGAAGAAAGAAATTTAAATGGTGAATACAAAGACTTGGAAGACTTTTTGAATAGAGTTCCAAATATGGTGATAAATAAAAAGACATTAGAAAATTTAATTAAGTCTGGCGCTATGGATTGTTTTGGTGAGAGGTCAAAGTTATTTAAAATTTTGCCTGAGATATTAGACTATAATCAGAGAAAGCAATCCGAGAAGAATACCAAACAAGTTAGTTTGTTTGGATCATTGGCTAAAGACGAAAAAAGTATTACGAGTGAGAAGATTTTTAAAGATTTGGATAAGAAGGATAATAGTATTACTGAATTAGAGATTTTAGGTTGAGAAAAAGAATTATTGGGAGTATATATGACAGACCATCCGTTAAATAAATTAAGATCTAAAGGAAGCAGTGACGTAACAGAAGTTTCGCTGTTAAGCAACAAGATGATAGGACAGAAGGTGAAGGTCTTTGGAATGGTATCAAAAGTACGAAAGATTTTAACGAAAAATGGTGATCAGATGGTGTTTGTATCGCTAAGTGATTCGAAAAAAGAATTAGATGCTGTCATATTCCCAAAGACATTAGTAAGTATGTCTAAGAAGAACACAACACAACTATGTGAGAATCAAGTAGTGGTTATTGAGGGCAAGGTAGATGTTAGAAATGATAATTTGCAATTAATTTGCGATAATTACTATGAAGTTAAGGAGGCATAGCTGGTTGACACAAAATTGTTTTTTGCATATAATATACCTGAATAAATATTCTATTCAGGTATTTTATTAATCAAAAGATTAAAAAATTAAAATGCAAAAAGATAGAGAAATGCTTGAACAAAAATTAAGTAAGTATATGAGAGTTGATAATTTGTTAGAGCTTGGCTGCTTTAATGGGTCGGAATTGGGCGGATATACGGAAATGCTTAGTAAGTATGCCAAACAAGTAACAGCTATTGATATTGATAACAAAGCAGTTGAATCGGCTAAAGAAGTATATAATTCTAAAAAGATAAATAATATTGAAGTTATTCAAATGAATGCGGCTCATTTGAAATTTGATAATGGTAGTTTTGACTGTGTGGTATCTTCAAGCTTTCACGAAATGGATCCTTCAATTCAATTAGATATTTTAAAAGAAGCTGATAGAGTATTGAAGCAATCAAAAAGAATAATTTTTATGGAACCGCATGAAGATAGCGTTACCTGTGAACTTTTTAAAGTTTTTGACCCGAAAGAAGATCATAGTCAAAGAATAAGAAATACGAAAGAAGTTATTATTAATTTTGCTAAGGAATATGGCTATAAGATTATTGAATTAACCAATACTTTATCAACAAACCAGTTTGATTCAAAAGAAGAATTGCTAAACGCAATGTTGGGTTGATGGGCAGATATTCATGTACCTGTTGATGAAGCAGAAAAGAAGATGATGCTAGAGAAAATTGAGAAGATATTAACAACATTATCTTTTGATTATTTTAAAAATAATCAAGTCAATGAATTTATATGGAATTGAGTTTTAGAAAAAGAAAAATTATCAATAGATATTGTTAAAGCAAATATTACGGATGCTAAAGATTATGCATATATTTTAAATCAGTCTTGGAAAGATACTTATGGGGCATATATTTCAGAAGATCAAATTGAGAATGAATTTAATATTGACAAGATTATAAATAATTTTGAAACTGAACTTAAATCAGAAGACTATGAAATATTTATGATAAAACAAGATAATATGAATATTGGGATAATTAAGCTGGGTAAATACGAAGATAAATACAAAGATGACATGAATGGTATTGGGGAATTATTATCAATTCATATCAAAAAGGAATATCATAATAAGGGAATAGGGTCTCAAGCTCTTGAGTTTGTTGAAAAATATTTGAAAGAGAAGGGCTATTCTGTAATTTGTCTTTGAACTAAGAAGCAAAATTATAATGCGATAAAGTTCTATAAAAGTCATGGATATAGAATTACTGAATATATGAATGACAATACGATTGATGGTGCGCCGTCTTTTGTTATGGAAAAAGAAATACAGTAATAAATGGCCAAAAACCATTGACACAAACCAAAAATTTGCCTATAATATAGGTATAAAATGTTAAATAATTTTAAAATTTTGATATGAAAAAATTTCTAAGTTTAGTTATATTAGTTTTTATGTTTTTGACTTTTAATACCGTAAAAGCTAGTACTTGTCCTTTTGATGAGCAAATGGAATTGGGGTCTAAAAGCGAAAGTGTAGGGATTCTTCAAAGTTTTATGTTGAATACTTTAAAGATTTATTCTGGACCAATTACGAATTTTTTTGGGCCATTAACTATGGCTTCAGTTAAAGTATTTCAGGAGAATTCCGGATTATTACAAACTGGTAAAGTGGACTTAGTTACAGCAACGGCTCTATGCAAGATTTATTTATCATACAAAACTACCGAACCAATTTCGGATCAAAGTGGAGAATGTTTTTTGAAGACTTTAGGAATTGGTAAAGGATATTTTGAAGAAGCTAATGAGGAAGTAAAACAGTTACAAATTTATTTGAATAAGCAAGGTGTTTATCCAGAGAATGTAATCTCGGGATATTTTGGATCAAAGACAGAATTAGCTTTAAAATCTTTTCAAACTCGAAAAGGAATTTCGGCTTCGGGAATTGTTGACGATGCTACGTTTAAAGCAATTTGTGGATATGAGAATAATCAGTCAAGTTACTGTCCTTTTGTAACTGAGAATTTAGCAGTTGGATATTTTGAAGAAGTGACTAATGAAGTCAAAACTTTACAAATGATTTTGAGTAAGTTAAGTGTGTTGGATGAAAAATATATTACAGGATACTTTGGGAATTTAACTAAGAAGGCAGTGGAAGCAATGCAAACTAAGAGTGGGTTAACAGTTACGGGGACTCTGACAATTGAAACTCGACAAGCTTTATGTAAGATGATTAATTTACCAATGATAGGTGGCGAGAGTTCCAATCCTAATGAATCAGCAAATAGCAAAATTGATTTGATGATTTCGGGTGGAAGTATATTACCTGAGAAGATTGATGTTGGAATTAAGACGGCTATTGTTGTTAAAGTTAAGAATATTGGTAGTGATAGTTCAAGCTCAGTAAAAGGTTCTTTATACATGAATGACAAAGAAATTACTAAAGCAAATATTAGTGCAATTAAAAGTAATGAAGAAGTTGTTGGGATTGTTCACAACTGAACTTGTGAAGCCAAAGGTATTTATGCTTTAAAGATTTTTATTGATTCAGATAATACAATGGTAGAGACTAACAAATACAATAATGTTTTGGTATTGCCAATTAATTGCGGATCGGTAGATCAAAAAGATTACAAATATGTTTGTAATGCTACAACGAAGAAATGCGAAGTTGATAATACTAAAGGGACTTTGTTATTGAGCGAATGTCAAAAGCAATGTGTAGCTGATTCGGAATTACCGGATTTGACAATTACAAAATTCACAGCTGATAAGTTATTCTTAAAGCCGGATGAAGTTGCAAATATTACAATTGTTGAGAAGAATATTGGTAAGACGACAGCGGATTATCATAAGGCTAAAATGACAGTAAATGGTAAGTCTGAAGAAGTTGACTGAAGTCCATTAGATCCAGGATCAAGTAATACTATTGATCAAGTGAAGTTTACTTGTACAGTTCCAGGATTCTATACTATAAAGATTGAAACTGATTCTTCGAAAGCTATAAAAGAATCAAATGAAACAAATAATACTGGTACATTAGAAATCAAATGTGCTGATAAGAATGGTAATGTTCCTGTTGGTGATGCTGGTAGTAATAATGGTAATGGTGGAAATAATGGTGGTAATACTGGTGGTTCTAAAGTTAGTGAGAATCAATCACATATTCGTTCGGGTGGATTAGATTTATCTTGATTTAGTGTTACTCCTAATGATTGCTATAACGCACCATTAAAGCGTTGTGGTGGTAATGATGGCAAGACACAGAAATGCGGTAATGCTGGAGTAGTTGCAATTAAAAACAAATATGGGGTTAACGTGGTAGTTGATTGTACTAATAATGCTTGCATGGATAAGTTAGGTAATAGTTTACCATTCTATAGAGAGAGTCCGCATGAGATGAGATTTACATACAATATCTATAACTATAACAATCTATACAAGCCGAACGCTCAAACAAATTGTGAGATTGATTTGGGTGATGGCAATAAACATGATTGTTCTTTTGTTGGTTTTGGGTATAATGGCAAAGATAGAGCTGGAGAGAATAATAGTTTGGTAGAATTTTATCATAAGTATATTAATAGTACTGATAAGGCAGTATCGTATTGTCCGACAATTACAATTACTGATCCAGTATCTGGCGATAAATTAACAAGTAAATTAACTAATCAATTTGGAGATGGTTTCTGCGATGGTGGTAAAGAGGATAGCACGAAGTGTTTGACAATCTATCCAGAAGGATGATCGTTTAAATCAAAAGACAAGGAAGGTAATACCACTACCTATTATGTTGGTACTTTAACAGCATCACCAAATCCAGGTAAGGTAGATGATACGATAACGTTTACTTATGAATTAACCGGAATTAAAGAGACTAGCAAAGCTTGATGTAAAATATATTATGGTGATAATACAGAAGAAGTTTTTGAATGTTCAAAACGTGGTTCAAAAACTCATGTATATAAATCATCAGATGATTTTCAAGCTTGAATGACGGCTGATGAATCAATTGATTTTCTAGGATGTCCTAAGAAAGGGGTAACAGTTTCAATAAAATTAAAAGGTAATGGTGGAGAGACAAAAGATCCGGTTAAAGATAAATATGATTGTGTAAATAAAAAATGCGTGGTAGCTAAAGATGGTCCTTATAATAATGATACTTGTGATGGTAAATGTGATAAGACACAAACACCACCACCAGGTGATGATAAGAATGATATTGGGTTGATTTGTGAAGTGAAGCAAACGGCAAAACCATTACCAGAAGCGATATCGGTAGAATTAATTGGTAAAATTAAAGATGTAAAAGGTTGTAAGTCATTCCAATACTATTTTGGGGATAATTCTTATGGGTCTACTAGTAATGTTTTAATGATTTCGTTTGTAGATAAGGACCCAAAGAAAACTACCATTGATATTAGCATGTCCTTAAAGGCGGTATGTAGTACCGATTCGAAGATCTTTGGAACAACTACTTGCAGTGCTAGCTTTAAAAAAGATCAGCCAGAAGAGACTCCAACTGTTCCGAGCGTTACTACTGGAGGCTGATTTGATAATATAATTAAAAGTATTTTTGGTAGTAATAAAACTACAATTCAAAGTAATACAACAACTACTTTGTCTACGATAAATACAATTCCAAGCTTTAATTTACAAGCACCTAGTAAAACTACAACTCCAAAGATACAGACATTTAATACTGGGGGATTATTGAATTTTAATACTAATTCAGGTTTAAATTCATTGAATACAACTCCAGCAAATACTGGTTTTAATTGTGATTTGATATTAGGAAGATGTGTGCCAGCGACTAAAGGTCTATATACCAAGGAATCAACATGTAATGCAAGTTGTAATTCCGGCTTTACTACTAGTAGTAATTTTAATTTTAATTCTTTAAGCTTAACAGCTACTACTCAAGTTAGCAAATACAAATGTGATGCTAGTGGTAAATGCGTGAAGGCTACAAATCTAGATAAGACTACATATACTAGTAGTAATTGTGATAATAAATGTACACTACCGTTGAATAATATTAATTTAAATTCTTCAAACAATATGAATCTAAATATTAATTTTAATCAATAGAATTATGAAAAAGAAAATATTTTTTAGTGTATTAATTTTAGGGCTGATGTTCATCGGTCAAAATGCTTTAGCCGAAAGCAATATCTGTCCTTTTGATAGAGAGATGAGTTTGGGTAGCGAAGATTCGGCGGTGAAAGAACTGCAAAGTTTTTTGGCTTTAGATAAGCAAGTATATAGCGGTCCAAGTACTGGATATTTTGGTCCAGCTACTCAGAAGGGGGTGAAGAATTTTCAAGAGAAGGCTGGATTGTTAGCTAATGGGAAGGTAGATTTAGCTACAGCAACGGTTTTATGCCAAATATATTTATCTTATAAAGCATCAGAACCAATAAATTCTGATAATACTTTAGAATCAAATAGTTCTTGTTTCATATCTTCAGAAAGTTTAGAATTAGGAGATAGTTCTAGCGAAGTTTCAAAATTACAAAAATGATTAACTGATGGTGGGTTTTATCCTGAGAAAAAATTTACAGGATATTATGGAAGCTTAACAGCTAAAGCGGTTAAGAGATTTCAAAAATCTCAAGGAATTATTCAAACAGGAATAGTGGGGCCAAAGACTAAAGCGGTTATTTGTGGAGAGGGTGCAAGTTTAAGTAGCACTGGAGATGAAACCGATATTACTTTATCAGGATTAAAAGTTGATCCAGAACAAATTGACGTTGGAACATCGGTTAATATTTTAGTACAAGAAAAGAATATATCTAATAATATCGCTGGCAAGCATACTACTTCGTTATATATTAATGAAAAAGAAGTTTCGAGTAATTCAGTTAAAAGTTTAAATGCTGGAGAAGACAATCTATCGATAAACTACAATTGGAAATGTACACAAAAAGGTATTTATGTTTTTAAGATTTTTGTAGATAGCGACAATGAATTGGTTGAGATTAATAAATTTAATAATGTTTTAGTTTTTCCAGTTAATTGTGGTGGAGTTACTAAAGACCTAAAATATTCATGTAGCTCAGAGACATCGACTTGTGAGATTGATGCGAGCGGATCGATGACATTAAGCGAATGTACTAGTTCTTGTCAAATTGGAGATAAAAGTTTACCAGATTTAGTAGTATCTGATTTTTCACCAAATGCAATTAAAATTAATGAAACTTTGCCTTTGGTAATTACAGAGAAGAATGATGGTAATAGCAAGGCTGAGAGGCATGGATACAATATTATTGTTGGATTTGGCGGCGAAGAGAAACCAACTCCGGCAGTATTTAATGATATCGAGGCTAAGGCAACACAAGAGGCTAAGGGAAATTGAACTTGTACTGTTGCTGGAGTGTATACTTTTACAATTGATTTAGATCCTAATAATGATATTAAGGAAAGCAATGAAGCTAATAACAAAAAAGTATTTAAAGTAGAATGCAGTGATGTAAATGGAAATGTTCCAAAAGATGAAGAAAAGAAAGAAGAGAAAAAAGAAAAGGAGAAGACAGGAAGTGGTGGCACGGGATTGCCAGATCTAGTGATGACTTTAGATCCAACAAAGATGGATAGTGGGAAGAATAATATTAAGTTTTCAATTAAGAATAATAGCACTAAAGACATAACTTCGAAATTCTATTTTCAGGTAGAATTATTGGATGCTAATGATAAGATTGTTAAAAGTTATGATCCGATGGAAGTTCCAGGGTTTGGAGCTGGAAAAGAATTTTCTGATGTTCTGTTTAAAGATGGAGCAAATTGTGATACTAATGCGCCATTTAAAATTAGAGCAACAATTGATTCTACAAAAATTGTTAATGAAAAGTTAGAGAATAATAATTCGGCGGAATCAACTTGTGGGGCGGTGAAGTCACCAGCTGGTGGTGCTAGTGGTGGTGGTAATGAAGCACGAGATAAAGATGCGCCACCATGTTCAAGTGGTGAAGCAACGTTAGAAGTTAAAAGTGCAACAGCTCAAATAGCAAAAGATTTGGCTAGTGGTAAAGAACTTACTAATAATTACATTATTAGTTACGAGATTGTAAATAATAATAGTACTAGAGCTGAAGGAGTTAAAATTGAATTTTGAAATGGTAGCAATATTGTAAAGAGCCAAAGTATTGCTAATATTTCTGGATGTAATAGCAAGAATCCTGCTTCATATGAAAGTTCTTTGATATATACTTGCCAAGGAGAAGAAAAGAATATTAACATGAAAGTAAAGTATAATGGTAATAAGAGTATTACAAAAGATATTACGATTGGTTGTTCTAAAGAAGGTACGGCTATTGGTATACCTTATTGTGAAATTGATAAAGCGGTTAATTCGGCAGGAGAAGTAAGAATATCAACTGGTGATAATATAATGTTTACATTAAAAGTAACGGGAGCTAATGTTGACCCAGCATTGATTACTGGATGAACAGGAGCTGTTGCTGATACGGATAAGACAAAAGCATACAAGAGCTTTAATGGTTTTCCGGTAGGACGTTATTCTGTCTCTGGTGTTTATGTTACTGTCAAGAATGGTACAGAATTAGCAAAAATTAGTTGTCAAGACATTACGGTTATTATTGGGAATAATACAACTAATCTAGGCAAAGTTCCTAATTTTAGTACTAATACTCAATGTATTACTAATTTAGATTTAAATAGTAGTATGACGGGAACAAATAATTTTTGTTTTACAAATTATATTCAAGATTTGAATAGCAAATGCGAGAGTATTAAATATTCTTGAGAGACAGCTAGTAGTTTAAAGATAACGGATAAAAATGTAAAAACTTTTTGTATTGATAAATCATTAGTTTCGAAATGACCAACGGGAACGAGTGATGCTTTGAAGTCTACAATTAGTTGTGACTATGGTGGACAAAAATATTCTCAATCAGTAATTTGTAAGATTAATGCATATACTACTGGATCTGGATCTAGTGCTGGTAGTTTAGTAGCTTCTTGTTCGGGGTCACCAAAATCAGTCAATAAAGGAACTACAGTTGAGTTTACTAGTAGTGTGAGTAAGTCAGGTTTTAGTTCGGGCAAATGTAATATGTTAAAATATTTTTGAAATGGGAGTTCAAGTGATTATGGTTCGGGTGGATACAAAACATCTTATTCAACTACAGGAACAAAAACTATGTCTTTGAGAGTTGAGTGTAGCGATGATAGTTCTAAATATGCAACAGCTTCTTGTAGTGTTGATATTACTGATAGTGGCTCTAGTGGTGGTGGATATAATCCAGTTCCAGCAGATCCTATTAAGTCGGGAACTTTTGGGGCTACTTGCAAATGTGATAGTACTGGGTGTAATGCTATAATTTCAGGAAGTAATCCGGACTATAATGCTTATACTTGTACTTGAACGATAAACGGAGTAGTTAAAAGTTTAACTTCTTCTTGCAAAGGATATAGTACATCAAATCCTACTAGTGGAAGTGTAAAAGTAGTAGAAGATTCTACCGGAAAAAGTGTTAATACGACGTGTAGTATAAATTAAAAGTTTATTTTTGATAAAACAGCCCTTAGGGGCTGTTTTTGACAATCCGGCCAAAATATGATAAAATCTGGCTTAGTTAAACCGGATGATTGCTCCTATAAATTTTTTAAAATTTTTGGCTATTTTTTAAAAAATGCTTTCTTTAATAAGCTATTTTGCTTTTTTAGGGGAGGAAAGTCCGAGCTCTCTTTTGGTTAATTTATTAGCCATCAAAATATCAATGGTTAAAAGCCATCGTATTATCTTATATCTCTTAGTTGGCAACGACTTTGAGCTTGGTAATATAGAGGTGCGAGCAGAGACGGGTTAATTCGAAAGGATTAATCAATCCAAGCAATTGGATTAGTACTATAGTAATATAGTAGTGAAACGGCTAAATCCTTGGTGGGTGCAAGAGAATGATTCCAAAAGAATCGGTATCTCGCTTGATACAAAATGGCAACATTTTGTGCAGACAAATAATCATCGCTCTCTTTATTGAGAGTACAGAACTCGGCTTATAGGTTTAACTAAAAGGTCCGTAAGGACCTTTTTTAGTGGAATATGCATTGACTATTTTGCAGTTATTTAGTAGAATAGAAGATATAAACTAATAGTTTTGTAAATGATTTGATTATGGTTAAAAAAATGATGAAAGGTTTAATATTTTTAATAATTTTAGGATTAATAGGGTTAGGGAGTTATAATTATTATTACTATTATAAATCTTTAAGATTGAATAAAGATATTTATCGAGAATTAAAGATGGTTACGGATAATTTAGAGAAGAGCTTGGTTTCGTTGAATAACAATGATATTCAAGGATTTTTGAATAATAATTATTTAATGATAAAGCATTCTAATTATTTGAAGAATAAGAATCATAAGATTTATAATAATATTTTTGTTAAAATTAATATGTTAGATGGTTCGCCGTTTTCAAATGAAGTATCTGATGCGTTATTATGATTCAATGAATTTAATACTGAATTAAATAATTTTTATTCTTTGAATAATGAATTATTTAATGGAGATGTATTATATAAGGATTCTGTTAAGACAATGAAGGATGTGGCGGATATTAAGGCTACAATATTAGATTTGAATGTATTATTGAGTTCTAATAATCAACAGATAATTAGTATGATGAATGATCAGAAGATCAATAAGAGCTATTTTGATAAGTTAAGTGAAGAGATACAGTTAGGGTATAAATTCTTTGAAGTCATTGATAATGTTATGGGGGCTAAAAAGGCTACTAATAATTTAGTTTTGTTTCAGAATAGTTACAATCTAAATCAAAGCGGCGGGAAGTGAATTTATTATTTAACTTTAGTTTGTAAACAATATAAATGTGAAACTTCAGAATTAGATTTTGGATCAAATTTATCATTAAGCATGGTAGATAAATTAATACCACCAGAAGAGATTAGAACTAAAAAATCTATATGAGTATTTGAAGATTTAGGATGGTTTTTTGATTTTAATGATTCAGCAAGTTTAGCATTAAAATATTATCCAACTAAGACCCAGTTTGATAATGTAATTGGCATTAACATTTCAATATTTGAAAGATTATTAAAGTCAGCTGGTACGGTAGATTTTGAACTAGATGATAAGAAGATTACAGTTAGTGATAATGATGTAGTTAGTTTTTTGATTAATTTAACACAGTATAAAAGTAATAAAGAATTGGCTAGTAATTCAGAGAAGTTATCTTTGTTTTGAACTGATTGTTTAAAGGCTTTGAAGGCAACATACAAAAGTAACAATTTAAAATTATTAATTGTTGATTTGTATAAGTATATAAACAATAAGAGTTTGCAAATCTATGCCCAGAAGAATATTATGCAAACTTTAAAGGATTTAAATTACAATAACAATTTAGTAGTTAAGACAGATATGGATTATTTTGCTTTGACCAGAAGTAATATTATGGATAAATCTTTAGATGGAGGTATTACTCAAAAAGTGAATTTGAAAGTTAAGATTGATAAGAATGACAAGATTACTGATAATGCTAATGTTTTAATTAGCAATAACAATAGTACTAGAATTACTGATAAGTCATATACTTATTTACAATTCTATATTAATAAGAATAGTGGAATTAATAAGACTAGTTTTCCAAGTGCTATGGGGGCTTCAAAACAACCAACAGTTGATTACGAGAAGCATGGTTTTGTTTTAGATAAGAAGTTAGATACTATTAATACAAAAATGGCTTATTTAGCTAGTGATGATGTTAGAGTTTACGAAGATCGAGAATATTTTTCGATTGGAGGATGGGTGATATCAGGATCTAATAGCCAAAAGAAAGTTGAATTTAATTGAAGTCCAAAATATACAATTAAAGATAATATTTATAAGTTATTTGTTCAAAAGCAACCAAATGTTGACTATATTTTGAATTTAGAAGTTAGTTATCCTAGTAATGGGGGTGAAAATACAATTACTAAGAATATTAATATCGATAGTGATAAATTAATAGAAATTAAATTAGACTAATATGAAATTCTTATCCAGAAAAACTAATACAGTTGAAAAATCAGCTATAATTATAGGTGTTTTTACGCTGTTAAGTAGTGTTCTAGGAATATTAAGAAATACATTATTAGCAAGCTATTTAGGCGCTAGTCGTAATATTGATATCTATTATGCTTCTTTTAGAATTCCTGATTTCATTTTTAATATTTTTATTATGGGAGCTATTACAGCTGGATTGATTCCGTTGTTTTCTAAATATGTTCATACTAAGAAGGAAGAGGCGAATAGCTTTATTAATTCAATAATATTTTTAATTTTGTTATTTAGTTTTTTATTTGGATTAGTTTTATTTATTTTTGCTACACCAATTATTGGAACTTTGTTTAAAGGTATGGATGTTGCGTCGAAATTAATGATAGTTAAGATTACTAGAATAGTTATGATCCAACCGATAGTTTTAGGATTATCAGCAATACTAGGGAATGTATTATTAGTTTATGATTTTGTTTTGTCTTTTGCTTTGGCACCGTTACTATATAATCTAGGCATTATTTTCGGAATTGTAGTACTATATCCTAAGATGGGGTTAGTGGGGTTAGCTTGAGGAGTAGTAGTCGGAGCGGTACTAAATTTAATTGTAAAATTAATTCCTTTGAAGTTAACGGGGTTTGAATTTCAAAAGGTTCCATTTAGAAAGATTATTGGTTATGCTAAAGAGTTCGGAGTTTTAATTGTTCCAAGAACTTTAAGTGTAATTAATATTCAAATTTTTGTTTTCGTGATTAACTACTTTGCTTCGTTTTTGAAGCCAGGAGAATTAGGAATTTTTAATTTGGCAAGTTCGTTTCAAGAATTGCCACAGACAATTTTTGCAACTTCAATTGCAATGGCAGCTTTTCCGGCGTTATCGAAATTATTCCATCAGGATAATATCGAAGGAGTAAGGAAGCTGTATTTGAAGAGTTTTCATCAAATTAATTTTATAATATTCTTGATTAGTACTGGGTTGTTTGTTTTGAGCTATCCATTAGTTAAAGTATTATTGAATTACGGTAATTTTAATTTAAATGCTATTTGAACTACAGCTGGTATTTTACAAATCATGGCTGTTGGGTTGAGTTTTTCAGCTTTGCTATTGTTGAATTTAGATACTTTATTCGCTTTAGGGGACATGATGACGCCATTACTAGCTAGTTTTTTTGCTTATGGTTTAGGATCGTTATTGATTTGATTATTCTATGAACGCTTTGGAATTATGGGAATAACTATAGCTTTGATTGTTGCTAATGCAATTTACTTTAAGATTATGATGTTAAAGATAATTTTTAAATTGAAAATTCCTAAATTGGAATTAATTAAGAAGGTTGTAACTAATTTGTCAATCGCCATTTTATCTGGTATAATGGGATGAATAGCTTATGAGAGCTTGGACCATATTCATACTTTGGGAATTGTTGATTATATGATATATAATCTAATAATACCAACTGTTGTTATTTTAGGAGTATACCTAACTCTAGCAAAACTATTTAGAATTGAAGAAGCAAACGATTTTTGAAAGATAATTATAAATAAATTAAAAAGAAAATAAATGGAAAATAATATACGAAATTTTGTTATCATTGCTCATATTGATCATGGTAAGTCTACTCTAGCTGATAGATTTTTAGAGATTACAAAGACAATTTCGGAATCGAAATTGAGTAGTCAGTTTTTAGATAAAATGTCTTTAGAACAAGAGAAAGGAATTACAATTAAAATGCATCCTTGTCAGATGAAGTATACTTGTAATGGTAGAGAATATATTTTGAATTTAATTGATACTCCAGGTCATGCTGATTTTAATTATGAAGTATCCCGAGCTTTAAAGGCAGTAGAAGGAGCTATCTTATTGGTGGATGTTACTCAAGGAGTTCAGGCTCAGACTTTGGCGAATTTATACTTAGCTCAAAAGCAAGGATTGAAGATTATTGGATGTTTGAACAAGATTGATTTAACATCTTTTAATAAAGAAGAGATTAGAAGAGATGTATCTGATATTTTGAATATTCATCAAGAAGATATTATGATGGTATCAGCCAAGACGGGTGAAGGAGTAAAAGAATTATTAGAAAAGGTTATCGAATTTGTTGAACCTCCAAAGATAGAAGTAACTAAGCCACTAAGAGCTTTAATTTTTGATTCTCAATTTGATTCTTTTAGAGGAGTATTAGCCTATGTTAGAGTTTTTGAAGGAGAAGTTAAGACGGGGGACGATATCTATTTAATGATGCAGGGGGACAAATCAAAAGTTATTGAATGTGGTATTTTTAAACCCGATCTAATTGTAACGAATAACTTAAAGGCTGGAGAGATTGGTTGAATTGCTACCGGCTTAAAAGATCCTGGAGTTGTTAAAGTTGGCGATACAATAACTTTGAAGAAATATATTGATGACGAAGTAGAAGTTTTACCTTTAGAAGGATACAAAGAACCACAACCAATGGTATTCTCGGGCTTTTATCCAGAGAGCAATGACGATTTTGAATTATTTGAGAAGTCATTAGCAAAATTAAAATTAAATGATGCTTCTTTTACATATGAGCCAGAGGCTAATGAGGCTTTAGGGCGTGGTTTTCGTTTAGGCTTTTTAGGAATTTTGCATTATGAGATTATTACTTTAAGATTGCAAAGAGAGTATGGTTTGAATTTAATTACAACAATTCCAATGGTACCATACAAAATTACTTTGAATAATGATAAAGAATTCTTAATTAAAAAAGCAACAGATTTTCCAGAAGATCATATGATTAAGTCGATCAAGGAACCTTATGTGGAATTAAAAATTTTGACTCCAAGTAGGTATTTGAATCCTATCATTGGATTAATGCCAACTTTTAGAGCCACACAAACTAATTTAGAAACTTTACAGAGTGATTTAGTTTTAGTAACTTACAAATTGCCTTTGTCAGAGTTGATTTTGGATTTATATGATAGTATAAAGTCAATTAGCCAAGGATTTGCTTCTATAAATTATGAATTTTTAGATTATGAACAAACTGATGTTCAGAAGTTAGAAGTCTTAATTCATCATGAAAAAGTTGAGAGTTTGACTTTTATTGTTCCAAGTGAAAGAACTGATAGAGAAGCTAGAAGACTAACGGCGAAGTTGAAGGAGTTAGTACCTCCTCAAAGTTTTGCTTTAGCAATTCAAGTTATGCGAAATGGTTTGATTCTGTCTCGTGAGACAGTACCAGCGATGAAGAAGAATGTTGGAGACTTATCTGGAGGAGATCGTACGCGTAAGATGAAATTATGAAAGAAGCAACAGAGAGGTAAGAAGAGAATGGCGTCTGTTACGTCAGTTAATTTGCCCCCTGAAGTTTATCACCAACTATTTTTAAATAAAAAAGATTAATTTAATATATATGTTTAAAAACAAAATATTTAAAATATCTTTAATTGGTTTACTAATTTTGTTGGTTGTTTTTAGTGTGTATACATTTTCTTTTAGGAAGATAAATCAGAGAAGGAAGACTTTGAAATTGCAATTGGAAAGATTGAATAATGAAATGCAATATATTAAGAAAGAAAATATGGAATTAAAAGAAGGAGTATTTAATTCTTCTAAAAATGAATTTTTGGAAAAAGAAGCTAGATTGAATTCAGGGTATAAAAAAGAAGGCGAGACGGCGGTAATTTTGAGTAGTGGAACAACGACAACAAAGGCTAAAAATACTAATGACGGTAGTTTCTTTGAGAAGATTAAGAATTGATGGAACGGGTTATAGTGGCAAATGCGAGTGTGGTTCAGTGGTAGAATGCAACCTTCCCAAGGTTGAGACGGGAGTTCGATTCTCCTCACTCGCTCCAATGCCATTTTAGTTTAGTGGTAGAACAGTAGTTTCGTAAACTACTAACGCAGGTTCGATTCCTGCAAATGGCTCATTAAGTAAAATTTTAAAATTAATTTTATGGATAATCTATATGATTTGATAATATTAGGTAGTGGCCCAGCTGGAGTTTCAGCTGCTATTTATGCAGAGAGATACAATTTAAAATCTATTATGGTAGGAGAATTATTTGGAGGGACAGTTATGTATCCTCATAAGGTTACTAATTTTACTTCTTATCCAGAGATTAGTGGTATTAAATTAATTAATAACATGAAAAAGCATATTGATTCAATGAATTACAAAGTAATTGAAGATCAGATTATTAAGGTTGAGAAGAAGGATGGTGTTTTTAATGTGTATTTGCGTAATGGTTCGATTTTGAATGGCAAGAATATTTTAATTGCTTTAGGAACTTTTAGAAGAAAATTAAATGCTAAAGGCGAAGATAAGTTTGTTGGGAAGGGAGTGCACTATTGCGCTATTTGTGATGCTGTGTTCTATAAGAATAAAGACGTAGTTGTTGTTGGGTCAGGAGATGGTGCTTCAATGGCGGTATTGCTATTGGCAGCTACATCTCGTAAGGTTTATCAGATTATTCGAGGAGAAGCTTTAAAGACAGCTCCAGATACTGTTGAAAAATTAGAAAAGCTATCTAATTATGTTTTAATTAATAACAATGAAATAGATGAGATTGTTGGTGATAATTTTGTAAATAAAATTGTTTTGAAAGAAGAATTTAATGGTTCAAAGGAAATTGATATCAATGGAGTATTTATTGAGATTGGTGGAGCTCCAAATTCAGCAATAATCAATGATTTGGGAGTAGAAGTTGATAATCAAGGATATATCAAAGTTGATAATTTTTTGAGAACTAATGTAGAAGGGATTTGAGCAGCTGGAGATATTACAAATTTGAATGGTGATTTTAAACAGATAATCAATGCTTGTAGCCAAGGGGCAGTAGCAGCTCACGATCTATATAATAAAATGAAGTAGAAGTATTTGACTAATATAGACATGAATGATATAATGTAATTATTAACAGCACCTAAAAATTTTAATAAATACTGGAGGTAAGGTAATATGCATAATTCTTTGGCGTCAGCAATGCCAATTATTAAGCCAATTAATGGTTTGTGTAATTTGGCATGTAAATATTGTTATATGCCAGAAGGACTAAACGAAACTTTAATGTCTGATAATATTCTTGAAAGTATAATAAAGTTCTTTAGTCGGGAATTAAGCCAAGTTGAATTTGTTTGGCATGGTGGAGAACCTCTTTTGGCAGAAGTATCTTTCTTTAAAAAGATTGTTGATATTCAAAAGAGCATTCCTAATAAATTTTTTATCAATGTTGTTCAAACAAATGGTACTTTGGTTAACGATATGTGGGGAAAATTTTTTAGTGATAATAAATTTGTTGTTGGGGTTAGTTTAGATGGAACAAAGGATATTCATAATGAAAACCGACATTATCCTGACATGAAGGGTTCGTTTGATCAAACAATGTATGGAATTGATATATTGAAACAGTATGATGTTTTTTCTGGAATTATTTGTGGAGTTAATAAATCTAATTTTTTATATCCAGAGAAGGTTTTTAATTTTTTTATTGAGAACGATATAAAAAGTGTAAAATTTTCTCGAATTAAAGATATTGGTTGCTGTAAAAATATTGACGATATTATAATTTCGCCATTGCAATATTATGATTTTCTGATAAAGATATTCGATATTTGGTTAGAGCTAGATGATCCGTCGATTAATATCAGAAATATAGAAGTTATTCTGAGCCTATTATTTGGTGGGGACGAAAGAGATTGTTCGAATATCGGTCAATGTGGCCGTTATGTTACAGTAAATAGTAATGGACATATATATGCTTGCGATTCTTTTCCTGAATCTTCTGATTTATATTTTGGACATGTTAACAATACTGAAATTGATAACTTAGGAATGAATAATTTAATTAAATTTAATAGTAAATTGGAAGAACGTAAAAATTATTGTAAAAGTTGTGAATGGTTCTTTGCATGTAGAGGAGGATGTTCTAAAGATTTTTATAAAAACATGTCTTCTATTGAATCCGAAACGGATATTTGCACTGGTCAGAAAAAATATTTTTGTCATATTAGGGATACCATCAATGGTTTTTAATTTTCTAATGAAAGGAGGTGAAATCCATGGAGGTCGTCAAAAGACAATTGCCGAAAGTATTACTTGCGGCAAAAATGCAAGCTGTTCAATCATGCGCAATCGGCAAGAATGCAGGGCATGATAAAACTGCTCCTTACGAGAAAGGTCCTTGGGACAAAGGTCATTGGGCTAATAGAAAGTAAAAATTAGTTCATGCCTTTGTTACTCCTCTTGATATTATGTCAGGGGGAGTTTTTTGATTAGTTGAAAATATTGTTTATCTAATTGTCCGCTTGTTTCTATATATTTTTCAGCATATTTATACATTTGGTCTGCAATATATCTTCTTTGATTCAATAGGTCTTTATGTTTGGAATTGTAATTTAATTTTTTTATATTTAGGCAATTTTGGCCTAAATATCCTTCTGGAATAAACGAACTAATTAGTAATTCTTCGAAAGATTGTTGTGAATTTACGTCTTTAGAAAAATTATTTAAAGTTTGAAACAAATCATTGTTTTGTCTTATTAATAAATGAAAAAATTCATGTAATAATATGGCACACGGAAAAAGATCTTTAGAATCAGGCTTTTTATTAAAAGGGACTTCTATAACAATGAATTTGTCATTTTTGGAGATAGAATATCAGGCGCTCATTTCTTTTTGATTGTTATTTAAAACAAGATAGATGGGCGTGGTAGATAATTTGAATGATTTTATGTTTAATAATTTATATTCTATAGCCATTAATTTATTAATTATTTTTTCATTGTTTTTGAAGTAATTTTTTCATGTCAAAAGAGTATGTTTGCAAGATTGTCAATTTATTTGATTATGAGAATTGAAAATTTTATAATTATTATAAAATAAATCTACTTCTTTTTTGTCAAAAAAATTAGTTAAAATTTTTCTTGTACTATTTTGGAAGAATAGAACATCCAAATTTTTATTTTGTAAAGTGTTTAAAAAAGATTGTAAAGAATTGTCTTGTTTTGTACCCATTAGATAGTAAAGAGCATTGGATTTTTTTGTTATTTTAATATTCATAATATTTGGTTTAATATTAATGATATTATAGCATAAATTTAGAAAAATGATCAATATAATTAAATATAAGATTATTTTGTCTTGTAATGACTCTGTGTCGCAGAAACCTAAAAGATAAGTGTGATATTTAGCTTTATACGATGGGGAAAGACTATACTAGCCAATAAGTAAAAATATATTTTTTAATACTCCTAAATGCTTGTTGGTTTAGGGGTGTTTTTTGTTGAAATGTTTTTAAAATTGTGCTATAATTACTAAAAGTAAATTAAGTATAATGTGAGAGAAAAATTACCAAAAAATCGTTAAATTGCATGAATGCACTAGAAACTTAAATTAGTCAAGTTTTTAATTTTTAAATATATTTAAATACAAAATATGAAAAAAGATATATTATCTAAAGACGAAAAGAAGTTAGAGATGATCAGGCATTCGATGGCTCATATCATGGCTTTGGCTTTAAAAAGAATGTATAAAAATATTAGTTTTGGAATTGGACCAAGTACTGAGAATGGTTTTTATTATGATGTTTTGGTTCGAAAACCAATTAATGAAGAAGCTTTAATTCAAGTTGAGAATGAAATTAAAAAAATAATTAATGAAGGATTAGCTTTTACTAAGAAAGAAGTAAAGATTAGTGAAGCTATAAAATTATTTACTGCTTTAAACCAAGAATTTAAAGTTGAATTATTAAATGATTTAAAAGAATATGGAACTACTGATCAGAATGAAATACTTTTGATTAAAGACAAAAAACAAAAGAAGGGATTAAAAGTCTCTACTGTTAGTTTGTATATTTTGGGTAATGTTAAAAAGGATGCCAGCATAAAAGAATTAATAAAGAATCCTGATATTTTTATTGATTTATGTAGGGGACCACATATTAAAAATACTAAAGAAATTAATGTAGAAGCTTTTAAAGTAAGTAGAGTTGCTGGAGCTTATTGAAGAGGTAGCGAGAAGAACAAGATGTTAACTAGGGTATATGGAATTTTATTTAATGATAAATTCGAATTAAATGAATACTTACAATTATTAGCTGAAGCGGAGAAACGTGACCATAGAAAATTAGGTAAGGATTTAGATTTGTTTTCTATTGATGATTATGTCGGTGCTGGTTTGGTATTATGACATCCAAAGTTATCATTAGTGCGTGAAGAGATAGAAGCTTATTGAAGAAATGAACATCGTAAGAGAGGCTATAGTTATGTCTATACTCCTCATGTTGGTTTAGATAATCTATGGGCTACTTCAGGACATTTGGTTACTTTTAAAGATGGTATGTATCCAGGAATGTCAATGGAGACTAAGAATAAGGATGAAAAATCAACTTATTACGTAAAGCCTATGAGCTGTCCTTTTCATGTTAGAATTTACAAATCCAAATTGCATAGCTATCAAGAGCTACCAATTAGATATTGTGAATTAGGAAGTGTATATCGTTATGAAGAATCTGGAGTTTTACATGGCATGCTAAGAGTTAGAGGTTTTACTCAAGATGATGCTCATATTATTTGCACGGAAGAACATTTTGTAAAAGAAATCAATGATTTATTAGATTTTGCTTTAGATATGAATAAAGATTTTGGTTTTAATAAATTAAATGTCTATTTATCGGTTCGTGATCAAAAGAGCAAGGCCAAATATGTTGGCGAGAAGAAGATTTGAGATTTGGCGGAAAAGACTTTGGAAAAAGTTTTAAAGTCTAGAGATGTACTATATAAAAAGGATGTTGGCGGGGCTAAGTTCTATGGACCATCAATTGATTTAAAGGCGGTTGACGCTATGGGAAGAGAATGACAAGGAACTACAATACAATTAGATATGAACTTACCTTCAAGATTTGGTATGACATATATTGGTAGTGATGGTAAAGAACATACTCCAATTATGTTACATAGTACTTTACTAGGATCTATGGAGAGATTTGTTGGAACTTTAATTGAACAATATGCTGGGGCATTTCCATTGTGATTAGCACCTACTCAAGTCGTTATTATTCCTATTAGCGAGAAGAATTTAGAATATGCTGAATCAATAAAGACTTTGTTATTGAATAAGAATATTAGAGTTACTGTTGATAGAGATAATGAGACTTTAGGCAAGAAGATCAGAGCTTCAGAAATGCAAAAGATTCCATACATTGTTGTTATTGGTCAGAAGGAAGAAGAACATAATATTATTTCAGTTCGAGAACGAAAGGTTGGTGATATTGGTAATTTCTCGGTGAATGATTTTATATTAAGGTTAGAGACAGAGATTAAGGATAAGGTTATTAAGGAGGATTAATTTTTTATAAAAATATTAAGCTTGCAATATGAAATATGATCCAAATAAAATAGAAAAGAAATGACAAGGATTTTGAGCTAAGAATAAATATCAATACTGAAAGGCGGATGATAATTCTAAGAAGCCAAAGAAATACATTTTGGATATGTTTCCATATCCTTCTGGGGCGGGTTTACATGTTGGACATGTGGAAGGCTATACGGGCACAGATATATTGTCAAGATTCTATCGCTCTAAGGGATTTAATGTCTTGCATCCTATGGGATGAGATGCTTTTGGATTGCCAGCTGAAGTTTATGCGTTAAAACATGGAATTCATCCTCGGGAAGCCGTGAAGAGAAACGTAAAACATTTTAGATCCCAATTAGAATTAATGGGTTTTAGTTATGATTGAAATAGAACTATTGATACGACTGATCCAGAATACTACAAATGAACCCAATGAATATTTTTGAAATTATTAGAAAAAGGTTTGGCATATGAATCAGAAATGCCAGTTAATTATTGTTCTAATTGCCAAGCAGTTTTGGCTGATGAAGAAGTTAATAATTCAAAATGTTTTCGTTGCGGAGAGACAGTTGAGAGGAAGAATGTAAAACAATGAATGTTACGTATTACATCCTATGCCGAGAGGTTATTGAATGATTTGGAATCTTCTGGTTTGACAGAAAAAGAAAAAACAATGCAAAGGAATTGAATTGGCCGATCAGAAGGCTATGAGTTTTCATTTAAATTGGAAAAATTCAAAGAAGAATTAAAAGTTTTTACAACTAGACTTGATACTTTATTCGGTTTAACTTATGTTGTTGTTTCTCCAGAACATCCATTATTAAAAACTATTGTTCGAGAAGATTGTAAAAAAGATATTGAAGAATATATTAGAAAAGCTTCTCAGAAGAGTGATTTGGATAAGCAATTAAGTGAGAAGGATAAGACTGGAGTATTTACTGGATGTTATGCTATTAATCCAGCTAATTTTGAAAAGGTCCCAGTTTGAGTTTCAGATTACGTAGTTATGACTTATGGAACTGGAGCTGTTATGGCAGTACCAGCTCATGATGAAAGAGATTTCGAATTTGCGAAGAAATTTAATTTAGACAGCAAGATTGTTATTAAACCTTTTGATGGAAAGAAAGTTGAACCATATTGCGAAGAAGGAATTTTAGTGAATTCTGGTCCTTTTACTAATACTGAAAGTCAAATTGCTAGAGATAAGATCGCAATCTTTATTGGTGCTAAGAAAAAAATAAACTACAAATTACGTGATTGGGTTTTCTCTCGTCAGAGATTTTGAGGAGAACCAATCCCAGTAATTAAGTGCCCAAAATGTGGAGTAGTTCCTTTATCTGAAAAGGATTTGCCTTTGACTTTGCCAAATGTTAAGTCGTATAAGAACAGTGATGATGGATTGTCGCCTTTGGTTGGAATTAAGTCCTGAGTGGAAGTAAAATGTCCAAAGTGTGGTTCAAAAGCCAAGAGAGAAACTAATACTATGCCTCAGTGAGCTGGGTCTTGCTGGTACTATTTGAGATTTATTGATCCAAAGAATAAAAAAGCTTTAGTTGATGGCAAGAAAGAAAAATATTGAATGCCAGTAGATATGTATGTTGGTGGAGCTGAGTATGCCGTGACTCATTTGATTTATGCTAGGTTCTGACATAAGTTCTTGTATGATATTGGAGTTGTTTCTAAGAAAGAACCTTTTAAGCGAATGATTAATGTGGGTCTTGTTTTAGGAGAGAATGGCGAGAAGATGTCAAAATCTTTAGGAAATGTGGTAAATCCTGATGATGTAATTAAAGAATATGGAGTAGATTCTTTGAGGCTATACGAGATGTTCATGGGGGCTTTTGAAGATATGAAGCCTTGAAGTACTGAAAATGTTATGGGGGTCAAGAGATTCTTGGAAAGAGTTTGAAATTTCTATGTAAATATGAAAGATGAAAAGGATAGTAAAAAGATTAATGTTGAAGAAAAAGAAGTTTTGCATAAGTTAGAGATTCTAAGACACAAGACAATTAAAAAAGTTAGTAATGATATTGAGAATATTAAATTTAATACTGCTATAAGTTCAATGATGGAATATTTGAATGGAATTTATGAAGTAATGAATATGAATTTTAATATTCCAAAAGAACATTACAAAACTTTTGTAATTTTGTTGAGTCCTTTTGCTCCACATATCAGTGAAGAAATTTGAAATGTATTTTTGAAGAATAAGAAATCAATTCAAATTGAAAAGTGGCCAGAATTCAAAGAAGAAATGTTGGAAGAAAAGAATATTACAATCTCAGTACAGATTAATGGAAAATTAAGAGGTACATTAGAAATTGAAAAAGGTATGGAACAAGATGGAGTTACTAAGATGGCTTTGAATTTGGAAAAGATTCAAGCACACATTCCTAATGGTACACCAATTAAGAAGGTAATTTTTGTTAAGGATAGAATGATTAATTTTGTTATTTAAATTTAATAAAATTTATAAAAAAGCAATATGACATTTAAAGACAAAGTAGTGTTGGTTACTGGGGCAAGTCGAGGCATTGGTGCTGCTACTGCTTTAGCTTTTGCTAAAGAGGGTGCTAATGTTATATTAAACTATTTTAAAACAGAACCTCTTTCTGTTTTGGAACAACTTGGCGGAACAGATCAAGAGAGAGAGAGTAAAGCTATAGCTGTGCAGGCAGATATTTCTAAGGAAGAAGAAGTAAAGAATCTAATAGCTAAAACAGTAAAAGAATTTGGAAGGATTGATATCCTAGTTAATAATGCTGGAATTGTTTTTGACGAGAGTTATGAAGACAAAACAGTTGAGCATTGAAATCAAACTTTAAATACAAATTTAGTAGGGCAATTTTTAACTATCAAACATGCAATTCCTTTTATGCCAAACGGTAGTAAAATTATTAATATATCATCAACTAATGCGTTAAATAATTTTAGTACTGAGGCTATGGATTATGATGCTTCTAAAGCAGGAATCATAATATTGACAAAAGATTTTGCCCAAGTACTAGCTCCTAAAAATATCTTAGTAAATGCTATTGCCCCTGGATGAGTTAATACGGATATGAATAAAGATTTGCCAAAAGATTATATAGAAGAAGAGACAGAAGATATTTGATTAAAAAGATTTGCCGAGCCAGAAGAGATTGCTGAATTAGCAATGTTCCTAGCGTCAGACAAAAATACTTATCTTACTGGCCAAGTGATAATGATTGATGGTGGCCATAAATAATTAATAAAAATTTAAAAAAATATTATGAGTTCGTTAGATGCAATTATGAATGAGAGAATTGCAAAAAAAGAAAAATTAATTTCAATGAATATTAATCCTTATCCAGCAACGGTTGGAGAGGTTAGTGAAGTTGAATCAGTTTTGAATAATTTTGAAGAAAACAAGGTGGTGAGTATTGCAGGTCGAGTAATGTCGATTCGAGCTCATGGAGCTTTAATATTTTTTCATATTAAGAATGATAATTCAAAAATTCAAATTTTATTAAAAAAAGATAAATTGAATGATCAGTTTGATTTGTTTTTGGATTGTATTGACGTTGGTGATTTTGTATACGTAACTGGAACTTGCTTTATTACCAAAACAAATGAAAAGACAATTGAAGCAGATGAATGGAAAATATTATCAAAATCTTTAAGACCAATGCCAACAGAATTTTATGGGTTAGAAGATTTGGATGAAAAGTTTCGAAAAAGATATATTGATATTTTGTTAAATCAAGATATTAAAGATATGTTTTTGAGAAAGTCAAAATTCTGACAAACGGTTAGAAACTTTTTAATTGAAAAAGGTTTTTTGGAAGTTGAGACCCCGGTATTAGAGAGTGTTCCTGGGGGAGCGGAAGCTAAGCCATTCATTACTCATCATAATGCTTTAGATATTGATGTATTTTTAAGAATCTCTCCAGAATTATGATTGAAGAGATTAATGGTAGCAGGATTTTCTAAAGTATTTGAGATTGGAAGAATCTTTAGAAACGAAGGTATGGATGCTGAACATTTACAAGACTATACTCAGATGGAATTCTACTGATCCTATGCTGATTACAATCAAGGTATGAAGTTGGTCGCCGAAATGTATCAAGCTATTGCTAGAGAAGTCTATGGAACTACTAAATTTAAAATTAAAGATTTTGACATTGATTTAGATGGTACTTGAGAAGTCTATGATTATGTATCAATTATTGAAGAGAAGACCGGAATCAATATTTTGAAAACAGATTTAAAGACAATTGAAAGTAAATTGGTTGAATTAAAAATTGATTACGACCGAAAAGGTTTTAATTTGACTAGAGCAATTGATAATTTATGGAAGTTCTGCAGGAAGAATATATCAGGTCCAGGATTTTTAATTAATGTTCCAGTAATGATGGAACCATTAGCTAAGAGAAGCGGAACTAATCCTAATTTAGTTGAGAGATTCCAGGTTATTCTAGCTGGATCAGAAGTTGGTAAAGGCTTTAGCGAATTAAATGATCCTATGGATCAAGCTAGTCGTTTTGATGACCAGGCCAAAATGCGAGAAGGCGGAGATATGGAGGCTCAAATGACTGATAATGATTTTGTGGAAGCTTTGGAATATGGCATGCCACCAACTTGTGGATTTGGAGTTTCAGAACGATTGTTCGCATTCTTAGAAGGAAAACCAATACGAGAGACGGTTATTTTCCCATTAATGAGAAAAAAAACTTTGGAATAATATTTAAATATATATGAAGAATTTTATTTTAATTTTATCAACTCTAATTTTGATGGTGTTATTGGTATTTTTTTACCAAAGAAGTTTTAATGAAGGAGTGGATTTAATACAAAAAGCTAAGGATGTAAAGACAGGTTTGAATATTCAAACTGAAGATTTGAATTACACCATGTCACAGATCAATGATGCTTTTGGTTCTTTAAAAGAAACTTCAAAATTATCTAAGTTATTGAAGAGTGATAAAAAAGAAATACAATTTGTTGATAAAGAAGGATATTTTGTTTATTCAAATTCTGAATTAAAGTTTGATATTAAATTAGATAATAATATATTTTCTAATGAATTGAATAAGACATTCTTTGTAGAAGACAATGGGAATATGGTACTAGTCTTTACAGGGATGTCAAAAAATTCTGAAGTGAATTTAAGTTTGCTGATTGATAAGGCGGAGAAGGCTTGTGAGCTAACTGGACTAAAGGAAATGAAGGTAAATGATAATATATTTTATTGTGGATTAGTTGAGAATGAAGAGAAAGACAAATATATTATGAGTTGTAAAATTCTAAGACTTGATACTTGTTTGAATTTTGAGTATACTATAACTAATGTTTTGAATGGGATTATCGCTGATAACTTAAAGGTTGAGAATTTGATTTTGAAGAATATTACATTTAATAAATAATTAATAAAATTATATGGATTTAAAAGTTGGAATTGTCGGAATGCCTAATGTTGGCAAATCAACATTGTTTCAAACAATAACTAAGAAGAATGTTGATATTGCTAATTATCCTTTTTGTACGATTGAACCTAATATTGGAATAGTTTCTGTTCCGGATTATCGAATTGGCCAATTAGCTGAGTTTAGCAAATCTAAAAAGGTAATTTCCGCTATTGTTGAGTTTGTGGATATTGCTGGGTTAGTTAAGGGAGCTAATGAAGGTGAAGGCTTGGGGAATCAATTCTTATCACATATCAGGGAAGTAAATGCTATAGTATATGTTTTAAGAGCTTTTAAGAATGATAAGATAATTAATGTTCAAGATAATGTTGATCCTATTGAATCTAAAAATATCTTAGATACGGAATTATTATTAAAAGATTTGGATACGGTTGATAAGAGACTGCAATCTTTAGAGAGAGAATCTCGTACTGGGAATACTGAATCAATAAAAGAGAAAATTGTTTTCGAGAAGGTTAAAGAACATTTGAATAAAGGAATACAAATACGAGATATTGATTTAGATGATAAAGAGAAGATAATTTTGAAGAATTATTCGTTTTTAACGAATAAGCCATGTTTGTATTTGTTGAATGGGGTTGATGAAGAAATTGATCAAAAGATTATTTCTTTTTTTGAAAGTAATAATTATCCATATTTGATTATTGATGTGAAGACGGAATTCGAAGCTGCTTGTATGTCTATTGAAGAACGAGAATTATTGGGATTACCATGCGAAAGTGAGTTAGATATTTTAATTCGTAGGAGCTATAAATTATTAGATTTGATTACATTCTTTACTACTGGAGAAGACGAGACCAGAGCTTGAACTATTAAGAATGGAACTTTAGCTCCGGAAGCTGGGGGAGTAATTCATAGTGATTTTGAAACTAAGTTTATTAAAGCTAATGTAATTGATTGAAAGAAATTAATTGATTGTGGGTCTTTTGAGAAGGCAAGATCTTTAGGCTTATTAAGAATGGAAGGCAAGGAGTATTTAGTTAAGGATGGAGATATTATGGAATTTAAACATGGTCAATAAATTAAATAATATGAAAGAGATGATTGATGATAATATAAATAAAGAATATCCAGAAATAAAATATAAACATTTGAATTGGTCAGTAGACATTTTTAAAGTATTAATTGAAAAAATGTTTTCTGAAATAAAAGATCATAAATTTGATGTTGTTATTGGAGACGATGTTTCTGGTAGATTGCCAACTTTGATAATTGGAGGACTGATGAAACTGGTATATAAAGAAATGGGGGTACAAGGGCCTAAAATATTGTTTTTGGCTGGGCATAGAGATAAACAGTTAGATTTATCAAATAAATTTACTTATTTTGAAGATACTACTATGCTGATATGAGAAGAAAAATTAGATAAATATTTTGAATATTTAAAATATAATAATATAATTAATAATAAATCTAATGTGCTGTTTGTTACAGATTATATAGATTCTGGACAAACAATATCTGCTTTTTTAAATTTTTTTAAGCAAAAAAATATTAATATTTCTATAGTCGCAGTACAAATTGGTGATAAAAGTTTATTTAATACTAAAGACATACCTTTTTATAAAGGAGACGAAGGGTGTATACAATCACCATTGTTTTATGATAATGGTAAAAAAGGATTAAGAACTTTGATAAAAACTAAAATAGACAATATTTTTTCTGAAGTTTCTAATGAAAAAAGCCATGTCGAAAATAGCCAAAAAATAAAAGATGTTCGTAAAGATGTTAAGACTATAGTTAGCATGTTAAAAGATCATTACGATAGTTTAAATAAATAATATGAAATTTTTTGATTCTCATTGTCATTTACAATTCGAAGCTTTTGATGAGGTACGAATTGATATTGTAAACGATATGATTAAAAATGGTTCAAGATTAGTTAATGTTGGTTCGAGTATTGAAAATTCCGAATCAGGTATTTTATTATCTGAAAAATACCCAGATTTATTTGTTAGCTCAGTTGGGGTACATCCATTTCATAGTTTGGGGTTTGAGATTTATGAAGATAAAGATGAAGCGCATAATTTAAAAATTCAATATCCTCAGGATTTAAATAAATTAAAAGAATTAGCTAAGAATACAATAGTCAAGGCTATCGGGGAATGTGGAATTGATTTTTCGTATTTCAAAGATTTGGAAGGAGGAAGTAAGGAATTAGAAGAATGAAAACAAAAGCAAATTGAATGCTTTAGATTTCAAATTCAATTGGCTAAAGAATTGAATTTGCCTTTGATTTTGCATATACGGAAGGAATATATGCTAGCTTTAAATATTTTAAAAGAAGAAGGATTTAATGGCAAAGCAGTTTTTCATTTTTTTAAAGGGAAGAAGGCTGATTTTGAAGAGATTTTAAAAAATACAAATTACTTTTTTGGTTTTTCCGGAGTAGTTACATATGACGAGAGTATGAATGAGATAATACGAGAAGTGCCAATAGATCGGATAATGATTGAGACTGATGCTCCATATGTAGCGCCATTACCTTTTAGGGGGGAATTGAATAAGCCAGAATATGTTATTAAAGTTGCTGAATTAATTGCTTTGTTGAAGGGAATTAGTGTTGAAGAAGTTTTGAAAATTACTTTTGATAATGCGATAAAATTCTTTGGAATTTAAAAAACGCCTTTGGGGCGTTTTTCGTTTTGTGGACCGTGGGAGATTCGAACTCCCGACCCCCTGCTTGCAAAGCAGGTGCTCTACCAACTGAGCCAACGGCCCGGATTAAGTCTTCTATATATTATCAAACTTTTTGTAATAAGTAAATAGTTTGGGGTTTTTGATAAATACAGTTGTTTTTTTTGAAAAAATCACATATTATATATGTAATTAATAAATTAAAATGTATATTATGAAAAGCAAATTTGTTTCATTGTTAGTAGTGATGTTTTTGTTGGTAGGGGGTGTTGTATTTGCTCAAGAGCAAATTGATACAACTACTACAACTATGTTAGAGACAACAACTACTAGTACTAGTAAGCCAGCAGTAATGCCATTTTCTTTTACAGTAAATAAATGGTTCTTGCAATTGCGAAAGGCAGTGACTACCAATACAGTGCAAAAAGCTAAATTAGATACTCAGATACTAGAGAAGGAGGAAAAGGCAATTAATAAAATGGTAGAAGATAACAAGATCTTGATTACTGATAAGTTAGTTACTAACTATATTCAAAAGAAAGAGAATATTGCTACTCAATTAGAGAAATTAAAAGCCAAAGGCCAAAAGGTTGACGAATTGATTGCTAGTATCAAGAATGGCACGATAGACCAAGCCTCGCCTTTAGCTAAGAAGCTAGAGAATGCAACTGATGAACAAAAGGCTAAATTAATTAGTAATTTAGAAAAGAACAAAGAAAATATTAATAAAAGAATTGAAGTTAAAGAAGGGGTGTTGCAGAATGCTAAGACAGATGAAGAGTTAAAAGCTTTGAAAGAGAAAGTAATTTTAAATTCGGAAGAACGAAAAGCAATATTTGATCAATTAGTTGAATTAGTTAAAGACAAGATTTTGTTATTAAATGAAGTTCAAAAAGAACATTTTCATAATTTCTTAAGATCCAAGATTGCTAGAGCTGATGCTGAACAACTAGCAAAGATGAAGGAACAAATCGCTGATGGATCAATTAAGGTTGAATTAGAGAATATTATTGCTAAGATAGTTGCTAATCCTAAACCATTAGTTAATCCGGAGAAGAAGGTTCTGATTGAAGAAAGAAAGGATTTGAATACTGAAATTAAAGAAGAGAAGAAGGGAATAATAGAGAATGCTAAACAAAAGATTCAGGAATTAAAAGATCTTAAGATTAAGTCTTTACTTCCAGAAGAAAAGCAAAAGATTATGGAAGATGCTAAGAATATAAAACAAGAAGGAATTGAGAAGATGAAGCAATTAAACGAAGAGAAGAATAAAAGATTAGAAGAATTGAAAGATAAGGTGCAAAATTTGCAAAAACCAGCAAAACCAATACAACAGATGAATGAGGCATTGAATAATGCAATACCAAACGCAACTACTACTCCAAGTACGATTGGGAATTAGAGTTGAATCTAGGATATATCAATATATCCTGGATTTCAATAAGCGTGGACGCTACTTGATTTTTTTTAAAAAATACATTACACTATATGTATAAATAAACACTAAGGTCGATTAAAATTGTTTTAAATATTTTAATAAAAATAAAAATTAAATTATGATAGATAATATTGCAGAATCAACAACAATAGCTTTGATTCAATTATGAAATTCATTTTTATTCTTCATGCCTAGATTTATTGGGGCTTTAATTATTTTCTTTGTTGGAGTAATTATCGCTGCTGGCATTGCAGAATTAATTGAAAGAATTATTGACGCTATAAAAATTGATAGAGTGTTAGAAAAGATCGGTTTTAAGAATTTTACAGATAAGGCTGGTATCAAATTGGATGCAGGCTTTTTTGTCGCCCAATTGTCAAAATGATTAATCATTTTGGTATTCTTATCAGCAACATTGGATTACTTAAGTTTAAGTTCTTTTGCCGAATACTTAAATAAAGTCGTTGCCTATATTCCTAATGCAATTGTCGCAGTTTTAATCTTATTGGTTACTGCCTTAGTTGCTGATTTCGTTGGCAAGATAATCCGAGCTTCAGCTAAAGGAACAGGTATGAGATTGTATCAAACATCTTCTTCTTTTGCTAAGTGAGCTATCTATATCGTTGGTTTCTTAACAGCTATTGAAAAATTAGGTGTTCCAACAATGTACTTAGCAACAATATTTACTGGTTTAATAGTTATGTTAGCTATTGCTGGTGGTATTGCTTTCGGCTTAGGCGGAAAAGATTTTGCTAAAGATATTTTGGATACTGTCAAAGACGGTATGAAAGAATAAAATTCTTTAAAATTAAAACAGCACTTTAGGGTGCTGTTTTTTTGTTTGGTTTTAAGAAAAATGACCCTTTGTATCAAAATTAAGTTTTACTTTGGCTTCTCGATTCCAAAGGTGGACTATACAAAGGGTCATTCGTATTATACCACAAAAAGCTTAATATGTAAAGGGAGTGAATTTGGTTGGGCATAGATGGTAATATACATTTTGTGCACAAACCTAAGCAATTAATTAGGTATGTTTTAAAGGTTTTTAAAGAAAAATATTCGAAATTTAGTAGGTTCTCTGAATACTTTGCAGTGGATAAATGTTTTAACATTTTACAAATTAAAGAATTTAGTTTAAAATCAGAAGTATTAATTAATTTTAAACTAAACTATGTTAAACTCAATCATTGTCATGCCCTACAAACAAAGTCGTAAGGTTAATGACTTAATCACTAAATTTCAGATAGGCAGATTAATCTTTAAAGACCAACTCAGTAACCAAGCTATTGCTAAAGTGTATTCCTGTCATCGAAATACCATTAGTAATATTAAGAATGAAATTAACAAACATTTAACAATAACCATCATGGAAATGTTAACTATCAACAAGTCTTTTGATTTAGAAACTATTAAATTACATTTTAACTTCTTAATAGCTAAATCAACTAAGCCGAAAACTAACAAAAGATCTTTAAACTCAGAAGACAAACAAACTATTGTTGATCTCTTTACTAAGTCTAACTATTCTTATCAACGAATAACCAATCATTTAAAACAACAAGGCTATGATATGACTATCTTTACTATCGGCAAGATTAGAAAGATTCTTAAAGACAATCAAGACAAGAAAAGAAAAACCAAGACTGTCACGGGTGAACGGCGAAATCTGTATGATTATGCTGGAATAGAAGCTTTTAGATACCTTCAGTATGATACTAAGAAGATTACTGATCAACATGCTCTACCTAAAGATATCTATGATAAATTCAAATCTAATCCTAAGCTACCAATCTATCAATGAACCATTATTGATGTTAAGACTCGAACTAGATTCTTAGCTTGATCTCGAAGAATTAATTCTACCTTTGGATTGCAATTTCTTATCTATGTAATTACTTGGTTAAGAGCTCATGGAATTACTCAAGATATCTCAATTCAATGCGATATGGGCTGTGAATTCTATTCTGATTCTAAAGCCAAACAAGAAATTTGAAATACCAGGCTAAAAGAATTAAAGGCTTTTATCTATGATACTGAAGGCCAGAAATGAAAACAAAATATCATTGAAAGATCTCATCGAATTGATGATGAATGATTCTACTGTCCTAGAGGTAAATTCATTGATACTAAAGATTCCTTTCTTGCTGAAGCTCAGAATTGAATAATCTTCTACAACAATCGAAGTCATTATGGTATTGGTATGAATGGTCTAAGTCCTAAAGAAAAGCTACTAAGCTTAGGCTATTACAATGCTGACCAGATATGTAACTTTCCTTGCTTAATCTTAGAAGACTTCTTTGTTACTTTACAAGAGTTGATCTCTGAGAGTTATGCACAAAATGTATTGACTTTGTACCACAATAATGGAACTAAAGGCTATGACGTAGATATTGTTGATAGAGATTATAAAGATGGAACAGTCTACAGAGAAAGTAAACCTGTTTATCGTGACCATACCGTTGGTATGGATCGTCCTAAAGATCACGATGATTCTCAAGCAGTAAAAGAGTATCAAGAACATGAATCTAGTGGCGATAGAGAAGGTAACGGCGGTAGTGGCAAATAATACCTTTGATTGTCTTATTAGCAGGGGACAATCGTCCCCTGCTAATTTTAATCAAAATAATAATATAAAAATATGATTTTAGCAAATGGTTCGCCCGATAATGATTATCATGGTTTAGAATTCCAATGAGCTTGAATTATTTTATGCAAAGGAGTTCTGCCAAGAAAGGATATGATAGTAATTTTAAAACATTTTAATATGCGATTTTTTGGTGATAATTGAGAGGAAAATATTTCATTAGAAGATGTTGGTAATGTTATTTTGAGTGATGTTATGGGGAATGACCTTTTTCCGTATTTGCCAAATTATATTAAAGAAAATTATCCAAAATTATTTACTTTTGAGGAAGCAGAAAAGATGTATAATACTTTGATGAATATTGATAGCGAAATTGATATCACTAAGCTTTGGATGAGCATCGAAAAGGATTCATTGTATCTTGAAATTGCAAAAGATAAGTTAAAGATTTTAGAAGAAGATAAAAATAATAAAATTGAAAAAAGTGATTATTTCAAGAATATAATTGAAGAAATTATAGTTTCTTTGTACAAGTTAGCTATGAAGAGCTATAATTAATGATATTTTTAGTTGCAATAATTTTAAAAATTTGATAAAATATATATGTTAAAAGTTAATTAATTTTTGATATTATGAAGAATAAACAATTATGAATAATTGTTCTGGCATTAGGATTGATTGTAGTATCATTGTTTTTTTACGGTAAAGTGCAATCATCTTTTCCAGAATACTTAAGAATTACAAAAGACAAGAGATTAATAGAACTTTCAATCAATCATTTGTTTTCAGGATCTAAGAAAACTGAAAAACCAAAGAATAGTCTCTTTATTAATAACAACTATCAAAGTTGTATTGACCAGAGTAATGGGAATGTCAATTGCACGTCTTATTGTCCAGGTGGAAATCAAAGTGGGCAATATTGTCCCCCAGCTAATGCCTACATTAATGCTTATAGCGAAGAGGGTAAGGGGAGTAGGGATATTATAGTTACTAATCATTCTTATTATTTTAATTATGCAATGAGTAGAATATTTGGCTTTGGACAATATCCAGAGAGCGGAATACTCACTTCTAATACTGAGAAATTTAAAGCTCCAAGAGTTATTGCTTTCTTAGATCCAAATAATGTTAAAAAATCAGATAAAATTTCTTGATGTAATGGAACTATTAGAATTGAAAGAGCTTTGCTAGGGTATGCCAAATCGAAAAATACCAATGGTAGCACACGAATTGATACTAATGTCCCAGCAGTGTATTTCTATGTTTCAAGATATATCTATCCACAAGACAAGAGTAAACAACCTCAAAAATGTATTAATTTTGGTTTACCAATTGATATAGTAGAACCTAATTTGGAAGCAGTTAAAACATATTTACCAAATAATTTTGATAATAGTAAGATATTGTATTACTTTTTGGATTTACAGGAATATCCTAACTAATACATTAATTGTTCCAAATGCTTAATTTGGGACAATTTTTATGTGCTGGCACTTTACAAAACATATATTATGTGGTATAATATTAATGTTGTTAAAGTTAAGTTTTTAACAATTTAAATACTAAATAAATATTATGAA
>CAZUBO010000006.1:0-53138 GCA_964618955.1 uncultured Candidatus Saccharibacteria bacterium
GAAGAGATTAATTACCATAGTCATCTCTATTATGTTTTAGATAATCCAACTATTTCGGATGAAGCTTATGATGATTTATTTAAGGAATTGAGAAAATTAGAAACTGAATATCCAGAATTTCTGACTGAAGATTCACCAACTCAAAAGGTTGGAGGTAAGGTTTTAAGCAATTTTAAAAAAGTAAAACATTTTAAAAAAATGCTTTCTTTAAATGATTTAAAAACTAAAGAAGAATTTTTAGAATGAGATACAAGAATTAAGAAGTTGATAGTTGAAAAAGGTTTTCAAAATGTTAAAGATGTTGAATATTATTGTGAATACAAGTTTGATGGATTATCAATCTCTTTAATTTATGAAGATATGGATTTTGTATTAGGAGCGACTCGAGGTGATGGGGAGACTGGAGAAGATGTAACGGAGAATTTAAGAACAGTTAGAACTATTCCTTTGAAGTTATTTAACGAAAACAAAATTCGAAAAAGTTTGAAAGAGAATGGATGTGAGTATTTAATTGATTCGGTATTAGAGAAGATTAAAGGCAAAATTGAAATACGCGGGGAGATTATAATCTCAAAAGATGATTTTGAGAAAATCAATATTGAACAAGAGAAGAACGGTTTAGCGGTATATGCTAATCCACGTAATTTAGCTGCCGGATCAATTCGACAATTAGATTCTAGTATGACTAGAAAAAGAAAATTGATTTTTGATAGTCATGGCTTAGCTACAGATTTTGGCCAAAAAACTCATGAAGAATCTCATAAGATATTAGAAGCTTTAGGATTCAAAACATATAACGAAATAAATCGAAAATGTATTGGGAGTAAAGACATTTTTGAATTTTATGATGATGTTTTAAAAAGACGCGATAAGCTAGGTTTTGAGATTGATGGGATTGTAATACAAGTAAATGATAATTTAGTTTTTGATACTTTAGGTTTGATTGGTAAGGGTCCTAGGGCTGGGATTGCTTTTAAATTCCCACCTATTGAAGGGGTTACAAAAGTATTAGATATTAAACTACAAGTAGGAAGAACTGGAGTTTTAACTCCAGTAGCATTCTTAGAACCAATTAGGATTGGTGGAGCCAAGGTTACGAGATCAACATTACATAATAAAGAAGAGATTAAAAGATTAGGATTGAAGATTGGTGATTCGGTTATAATCACAAGATCGGGGGATGTAATTCCTAAAATATTAAAAGTCTTAAGTAGTTTAAGAACTGGAAGTGAAAAAGAATTTGAAATACCTGACAGATGTCCAATGTGTAATTCAGAAGTTAAGACTGATGAATCAGGAATTTTAATACGATGCAGTAATAAAAAATGCCCAGGGAGGAATGAAGGGTATTTGGAACATTTTGTATCTCGTCAGGGTTTTGATATTAAGGGATTGGGAGATAAAATTCTGAAGAAATTAGTGGAAGAGAATTTAATAACTGATGTATCGGATATTTTTGATTTAGAAGAAGGAGATCTAAAAGTTTTGGAGAGATTTGGTGAAAAATCCAGTCAGAATATTATTAATAGTATTTTGAAATCAAAAGAAATTAATATTAATAAATTTCTATTTGCTTTAGGCATTCCTAATATTGGGAAAGAGAGTGCGGTAGTTGTGGCTGATAGATTATTGAGCGAAGGGAAGATAACGACTCCTAATGATTTGATAAGTTTAGCGTTGAAATTAAATAAAAATGATTTTAATAATTTGCCTGATTTTGGAGAGAAAATGACGGAAGAGATTTATGAATATTTTAATAATGAACATACTTTTAAATTATTTGATAAATTGACTAAGGCAAATATTAAAATTCTAACTGAAAAGAAATTTAAGAATTTAAAATTAAAAGGTTTAAAATTCTTGTTTACTGGAGAATTGGAATCCATGTCTAGACCAGAAGCTCAAGACAAAGTTAGAGAATGCGGAGGAGAAATAAAAGAAGCAGTAACTAAGGATTTAAACTATTTAGTAGTAGGGGAGAATCCAGGGAGTAAGTTAGAAAAGGCTAGGAAAATGAATATATCGATTATCTCAGAAAAAGAATTCTTAAAAATGATTAAATAATTGTTTTGATTTTTAATTTTATTTATGGTATAATAAAGGCATAATAATATATATAAAATATGGACAAAAAAACCATTAAAAAAATTCAAGAAGTTTTTGTAAGATATCCAAAGATTAAATTGGCATATTTTTTTGGTTCCAGGAATAGAGGGGGGTTTAATGAGAATAGTGATTATGATTTTGCGGTATATATAGAAGAGAAAGATTCAGTAAAATCTTTTAAAATTAGAATAAAATTAATGAATGAATTGGCTTCAATTTTGAAGAATGATAATATTGATATTGTAACCTTGAACGATATTGATAATCCGACTTTGAAATTCGAGATTGTCAAAGAGGGAACTTTACTTTATCAAGTTGAACCATATAGGTTATTGTTAATACCACATATTTTGGAAGATTATTTTGAGTTTCAAACGACTTTTAGAAAAAAATAACAAAAATATTTATCAATATAATTATGTCTAATGTAGATGTAGTAAAAAATAAAATATCTAATATTATAAAATATTTGAAGATATTAAAAAGATATCAAAAGTTTTCTAAAAAAGAAATAGAAGAAAATATAGATATTCGTGGAATGGTTGAAAGATATTTATATTTGTTATGTCAGGTAATTATTGATTTAGCGGAGACTTTTATTTCTTTTAAAAATTTTAGGCAACCAATATCTTCTCGTGAAAGCTTTGATATTTTGTTTGAAGAAAAGATTATTTCTAGAATATTGTGTGAGAAGTTAAGAAGTTTAGTCGGTTTTAGAAATATTTTAGCTCATGAATATGCTGATATTAATTACGATATTGTTTTTGATGTTTTACATAATCAAGTAGATGATGCTAAAAATTTTGCTGACAAAATTAAGAAACATATATAATAAAAAAATATGAATTTAATCGAAGATTTAAAATACAGAGGATTAATAAATCAAGTTATTGATGAGGAAGGTTTGAATAAAAGGCTAAATGAAGGCCCAATAACTTTTTATTGTGGTTTTGATCCTTCGGCTAATAGTTTACAACTAGGTAATTTATTAGTAATTATGACGGCCAAGAGACTAGCTAATTATGGCCATAAGCCAATACTATTAGTTGGTGGTATGACAGGATTGATTGGTGATCCATCTGGTAGAAGTGATGAAAGACTATTGCCTGACGAAGGCATGGTATTTATGAGAGTGGATCGATTTAAAAACGAAATGTCAAAATTCTTTGATTTTAAGAATGAAGCTACGTTGGTGAACAACTATGATTGATTTTGTGATTTTAAATTAATTGATTTTTTAAGGGATGTTGGCAAGCATTTTACAGTTAGCTATTTACTAAACAAAGAATTTATAAAATCAAGATTGGAATTAGAAGAAGGAATTTCTTATGCAGAATTTTCTTATGGATTAATTCAAGCTTATGATTTTTATCAACTATATCAGAATTATGATTGTGAATTGCAATTGGCTGGGAATGATCAATGGGGGAATATTACTAGCGGAACTTCTTTAATTGAACAAAAATTAGGGAAGAAAGCTTTTGGTTTGACTTTGCCAATATTGGTTGATGAGAATGGTAGAAAATTATCTAAGAGTTTTGGGAATACAGTATTCTTAGACAAGGAGATGACTACACCATTTCAATTCTATCAATACTTTTTGAATTTAGCTGATGAGATTAGCTATAACTGAATTAAAATTTTTACATTCTTAAGCAAGGAGGAGATTGAAGAGAAGATTAATGAACAGAAGAAAAAGCCAGAGAGCAGACTGTGCCAAAAGTATTTGGCTAGATTCTTGACTGGATTTGTTCATGATTTGGATTCGGTAGAGAGGGTTGAGAAGATTACTGAAGTTTTGTTTAATGGCGATATTAGTACGTTAGATAAATCAGAATTCGAAGAAGCTTTTAAAGATGTTAAAAGCTTTGAGATTAAAAAAGATAAATTAACAGACATGTCATTAGTTGATTTATTGGTTGAAACTGAGATTAGTTCGTCTAAAAGGCAAGCTAGAGAAGATATCGAAAACAAAGCCATAAATATCAATGGAATTATTTATTGTGATGTTTTAGAAAAGGTTACGTTTGATAAGATCCTATTTGATAAATACATCGTAATTCGAAGAGGGAAAAAGACATATTTTTTAATAAAAATTAAATAAATTGTAACCTTTACAATTTGTCGATAATTTGATATAATATATTTAATAAAAATAATACTTTTATTATGGCTAAAAAAACAAAAGCAATAAAGACAGCTAGTGAACCAGCATCAAATCTGGAGAATACAGTTAGAGAAATTAAAGATAGATTTGGTGAGGGGTCAATTATGATGTTAGGGGAAGCTAAGAAAGTTGATATTGGTTCAATATCTACTGGTTCTCCGTCTTTAGACATCGCCCTTGGTGTGGGTGGTATTCCTAGAGGACGTATAATTGAGATTTATGGCGCAGAATCTTCAGGTAAAACAACATTATCGTTACATATTGTAGCGGAAATGCAAAAACAAGGTGGGTCAGCAGCATATATTGATGCTGAGCATGCCTTGGATCCAGAATATGCAAAGAGATTGGGCGTTAAGGTTAATGAACTATTAATTTCACAACCAGATCATGGTGAACAAGCTTTAGAGATTATTGAAGCTTTAGTTCGTTCCGGATCGGTTGACCTGATAGTTGTTGACTCAGTAGCTGCTTTAACTCCATTAGCCGAAATTGAAGGTGAGATGGGCGATCAGCAAATTGGCTTACAAGCCAGATTGATGAGTAAAGCTCTTAGAAAATTAACAGCTTTAACAGCAAAAGTTAATACTACCATTATTTTTATCAATCAAATTAGAATGAAAATTGGTATGATGGCTTATGGCAATCCAGAGACAACTCCAGGTGGCAAAGCTCTCAAATTCTTTACTTCAGTAAGAATTGAGCTAAAAAGAATAGCTCAAATCAAAAAAGGCGAAGAAGTTGTCGGGAATCGGGTCGTAGCTAAAGTTGTAAAAAACAAAGTGGCGTCACCATTTAAGACTGGAGAGTTTAATGTTATGTTTAACGAAGGTATTGCTTATAGCAATGATTTAGTGAATTTAGCTTTTAAGAATGGTATTATTCAGCGATCAGGTACTACTTATAGCTATAACGAAACTAAGTTAGGAGTAGGAATTGACAATGCAGCTGATTTTCTAAAAGAAAATCCTAAAATTGCAAAAGAAGTATTAAAAAATGTTCAAGCAAAATTAATTTAATTTAAAATATATATATGAAAAAGACAAAATATGATTTAACCTTGATAATCAATGGTGAAAAAACTTTAGTGGAAGCACAAAAGGTTTTTGATGATATAAAAGCAAAATTAGAAACTTTGAATTTTCAAATTGAAAAGACAATAAATCCTTTTTTGAAAGAATTGGCTTTCGAAATCAATAAGATCAAATCTGGATATTATGGTACTTTTATTTTTACAACTGAAGAATTTTCAAATAACATATTAGAGGAGATGTTCAAACATGATGTAAATGTTCTGAGATTCTTAACTACAATACATGATGATTCAGTTATGGTAAGAAGAGTTAGAAATGCTAGAAAAGGAAATACTGAAGTCAAAGAGGAAATAAAGGAAGAGAAGGCTGAAGAAGTCAAAGAACCTGAAATGACAGTTGAACAAAAAGAAGAAGTAGAGGTCAAAAAAGAAATGGACTTAGAGAATTTAGATGAGAAGTTGGATGAATTATTAAAATAAAATTTAATAAACCAATTAATATCAAAATATATGAATTTAAATTTAGTAATGCTTATTGGAAGAATTACTAGGGATGCAGAATCCAAGGTAACTCCAAGTGGACAGAATGTAGTCAATTTTTCAATTGCTACTAATTCGGTTTGAATGGATAAGAACAATCAAAAACAAGAATCAACTGAATTCCATAATTTGGTATTATGAGGTAAAAGAGGCGAAGCTTTAGCTCCTTATCTTACCAAAGGTAAATTAATTATGGTTGATGGTGAGATTAGAACTCGATCTTGAGTCGGGGCTGATTCTCAGAAGAAATATCGAACCGAAATCTTTGTTAAGAATTTGCAATTTGGTCCTAGGACTGGGGGCGAAGGTGCTTTTGTTCCAAATAACGATAGCCCAATAGCTAAGGAAGAAAAGGATAGTATTGAAGAAGATTTGCCAGTTATTCAAGCTGGGAGCGAAGATAGTCCTTTTGAAGAAGACTTAGAAGGAGATGAAATTCCTTTTTAATTTTAAATATATAAATGAATTTTTAACAAATTTCAAAATGTTAAATACTTTTAAAACTGGATTAATAAGATGTATCGTTTTCCGTAAAGGTAATAAATGATATTCAGTAGCTTTGGAATTCAATATAGTAGAAGTTGATGAGAATCCTTCAAAATCTTTAAGTTCATTGTTTGAAGCTATAGAAGGATATGTTATTTCTGCGAAAAAAGCTAAATTGGATTTATCAGTTTTAAATCAAAAACCTGATAAGGAGTATGAAAAGATTTGAAAAAGTACTAATAATCAAATATTGATAGGGGCAAGTAGATAAGAGATACAAACTCTTTGAGCCCTTGATTAATCAATGGTTATGTGGTATAATGAAGAAGATTAATTAATATTAATAGAATCTTATGAAAAAAGATATACATCCAAAATATTATGAAACAACAGTAAAATGTGCTTGCGGTAATACTTTTACAGTTGGTTCTACTAGCGAAACTTTAGATATTGAAGTTTGTTCTCAATGTCACCCTTTTTATACGGGGAAATCTAAGAAATTAGACATTGCTGGTAGAGTACATAAGTTTGAAAAGAAGGTTAGTGCTGCTAAAGAAATTAAGGCAACTAAGACTGAAAAGAAAGTTAGAGCTAAAAAAGATACAACCAAGAAAGTTCAAAAGATTGGTGTAAAATAGCTAATAAAAATCACTATTTTAAAATAGTGGTTTTTTATTGAAAAAAATGTTAGAATATATTTGAATTTAAATATTTTAAAAATATATCATGGAAGCAAGTTTACAAGAAAGATTAGAAAAATCAAGAATTGAAAAAGACGAGATCATTAATAAAATGAGTGATCCAGAAGTTTTAAAAAATCAAAAAGAATATGAACAATTGGTTAGAGATTTAAAAGACGTTGATAAATGATTGTATTTCTTAGAAGACTTAGAGAGAGTTGAGAAGCATATTGATGACGACAATTTAATGATGGAGAGCGAAGTTGATGAAGAGATTCTAACTGAGATTAAATCAGACTTAGAAAAAAATACCATAAAGCAATCAAAGATTTTAAAACAAATTCAAGATTTGATTGTTTTAGAAAATGAATCACCAGATGATAAGATAAATACAATCATTCTAGAAGTCAGAGCTGGTACTGGGGGAGACGAAGCGGGAATTTTTGCAGCTGATCTATTAAGAATGTATACTAGGTATTGCGAAAAGAAGGGGTGAGATATTTCGGTGCTAGACGAAAATGGAAATGAGTTAGGAGGATACAAAGAAGTTGTGGTAGAGATTAAGGGCGAAGGTTGTTATCGAGAATTAAAATATGAAGCTGGAGTTCATAGGGTCCAGAGAGTTCCAACAACTGAAAAACAGGGAAGAATTCATACTTCTACTGCTACGGTTGCAATTTTGCCAAAGGTGGCAGAAAAAGATGTTGAAATTAAAGAAGGAGACTTAGAATATGATTTCTATAAATCTTCTGGTAAGGGAGGGCAGAATGTTCAGAAGGTTGAAACAGCAGTAAGAATAAAACATAAGCCAACTGGGATTGTGGTTCAATGTCAGGTAGAAAGATCACAATTGAAAAACAAGGAAAGGGCCTTGGGTGTTTTGAGATCAAAACTATGAGAAATTGAAAAGGCTAGACAGTTTGGTGATATTGACGATAAGAGACGAGAACAAGTAGGTACAGCTATGAGATGTGAGAAGGTGAGAACGTATAACTTCCCCCAAGATAGAATTACTGATCATCGATTAATGGAGAGTTTTCATAATATTGAATCTATTATGGAAGGGAATATTGAAGTAATTTTAAATGCGATGAAAAAATTAGAAGACCCTAAGTTTGTACCTGGGAAAGATGAAGAATAAGCTTGCTTTTAATTTTAAAGTTTGTTAAAATATATTTAAGAAAAAGTTAAAATATATTTTAATGAAAAAAATATTTTATTTAATCATTTTAATTTTATTGATAGTTTCAGCTAATAAAGCTGAAGCAGGGTTTTTTGATAATTGATTTGGAAAAACAAATGGAAGTACGACAACAAAACAAATTGTAGTAGAAGAGAAGGAAGTTACTACTATGGGTAGTTTATGTTTTAGTAAGGAGATGACTATCGGAAGTGAGAATGCTGAAGTCAAGAGATTGCAACAATTTTTATTAGATAAGGGATTATATAAAGAAGGGTTAATTACAGGGTATTTTGGAGCTTTAACTAAGAAGGCAGTTATTAATTTTCAGAATGCTAATTCTAATGATATTTTGAAACCATCGGGGTTAAACAAGGGTACAGGGTATGTAGGGCAAGCTACAATTAAAAAATTAAATGAATTGATTGGTTGTGGTAGTACTAGTAAAATTAGTAGTAATATTATTCCAGATATTAATGTAAATACAAAAACATTAAAGACTTACAATACTAATACAACGGTAGGTAAAAAAATAATTTTTGATCCTAGTAAATATCAAGTAGATGTTAGTAAGATTGATCCTAAAGGATTAGCTGAGTGTGGCCCAAAGACAGTTTTGCCTGTATGTGCCTTTATTGGTTTTGATCAATACCAGACTTTCCCCAATAGTTGTTTTACTGATAAATTGGGATATTTAAAGATTTGTAGTGGGTTATGTCCTTGTAAGAATGTTTGAATTGCATTTCCAGATGGTACATCTAAGCCGATGATATATGAATCAGTCAATGAGCCTTCTATTGAAAATATTCCGGAAGAAGTTAATGGGGAGACTACAATTACAACAAAAAATGCAAAAAGATATTCTTGTAGTTTGGGTAAATGCATTGAGAATTCTATAGGAGCATTTTTGACGAGTAACTGCGATGGTTTTTGCGGTGGTACTACGAAGAGATATGCTTGTAATAGTTTAGGCAGTTGTGTTTTGAATACTGGAGGGAATTATATAACTAGTAATTGTAATAATGAATGTAAAACTTCTAATAGAAAATTATTAGATAATATATTCTATGATAAAACTAAAGCTGGCGGTACAGTATGGTATTTGGAAGAAAAAGTTGGAGATTTATTTGAAGAGACTTTAGCAGAAGATAGACTATATTATCCAAGATTACAGATTGTGGAACCTAATAGCGTAAAGAATAGTTTGGCTTTGAAGATTAATGCTTTTCCTAGAGAGGCTAAGAGCGGCTGTTTGGGGACGGGTTTTTTGAAAGCTTGTTATGAAGGCACTATACCTAAAGGTTCAGGATTTGAGGTGGTTGATAGTTTTTCAAAATTAAATACATATTTTACGGTTAAGAATAATTCTACTTTTTCTAGCGACTATTTTGATAAAAATGTTTTGGTGTTTGTTTTTTATAGTTTTAATGAAAGCTGGATGGATTGTAAACGAATAATTGCTAATTTTAGAGTAGATAGGGTAGTGCATAATTTTCCGGATATGGATGAGATTTATAATACCAATGATACTACGCCATATAACTATCAATCATCTAAGTATGATACAATTGTCGTAAAGGTTATGACAACTGATATTGCTGATAATACTAAGATGTGTGCTTTAAAATGTATGGATGAATTGAAATATTATTTTGATGTAGTTAGTATTTCAAAAGATGATTTGAAAAAATCTGATGGAGGGTATAAAAAAATAAACGTCGAGTTTGAGAGTGATGGCGGTAATTGTATTAAATAAAATATATATGAGTAGAGGATTAAGAATACTGGTAGTTATATTAACTTTTATGCCTTTAGCTTTTGCTAAAGCAGAGTGTTCTTTGAATTTGAATAATTTGTCGATAAACAACCAATCAAATAGTAATACGGCAGATATTGTTAGATTACAATCTATGATGTTTGTAAATGATTTGTATGATGGTCCTATTACTGGGTATTATGGTAAATTGACTGAAAAGGCGGTAAATAATTTTAAAGCCGATAATGGATTAGTGGCTAATGGTATAGTAGATAAGAATACAATAAATTTGATTTGTAATAATTACTCATCTTGTCCATTACAATCGACTTTAGAAAAAAATGATGAATTTCCAGTAAAAGAAATTAAGTTTTTACAATCATTTTTGAGATTGATACCAAATATCTATCCAGAAAAATTAGTTACTGGATTCTATGGAACTAAAACGGAAAATGCAGTAAAAAGATTGCAAACAAAATTAAGAATTAGTGCTACGGGGAAGATTGATGGAGCTACAAGATCTGAGTTTTGTAACTATTTTAATGAGTTAGACAGTGAAGTTATTAATGTAAAGTCAGAGACTATCAGTTCTATTTTTCAATCACTATGTTTAGCTTTTCCTCAAAGTATTGAGACTGGAAAGACGGCTTTGTTTATTTCTCAGATTTTGGGAGGAAACGCTCCGTATAAATACATATGAAATAACAAGACTAGTGATAACGATAAGACAGCTAAGTATTCTTTTAATAAAGCTGGTGACTATACCATAAATTTGAAAGTCATTGATTCTAAAGGTAAGATATCAACAGCTAATTGTGGTATTAAAGTTACGGGGGAGACAGTTAGTGGTAATGAATTAAATTTAGATGTTAGTTTGAATCAAGAATCAGATTTGAATGTTAAATTAGGTGATAATACTACAACCACTAAGGCTAATACTGGTAAGATTGGTTCTTCTTTTGATGCTAAAGTTTTTTATCAATCAGTAGAAAAATATATTAATAATCCGGTGAGGGTTGATGCTGAAGTTTTACCAGTTGAGATTGTAAAGGGAGATCCGATAAAGATAAATATTATTAATATTCCCAATGATTTAAAAAGACCATTATTAATGCAATGACCAGCTCAAGCTGGTAAGAAGTTAAAAGCTTATTGAACTGGAGATGATATAATCAATCAATCTCTAGATAGAATTGTTTTAAATTCTAATTGGTATTCCAATATGAATAATGGGGCAGTACCGATAATATATAAATCACATAGTATTTTTGCCAATAGAATTAATCCTTATGGTCCGAAAACTAGAGGGTGATTTGAATTGCCATCGGAAAAATTATTTTTAGGTGGTGGTAATGGTACGGCCGGATCTTTTATGATGAAGGGGTATAATCCTAAAGACGATTGGGCTATTTACCAGAAGGGGTTGTATGTTGATTATGCTGATCTATATTATTCAAATAATGTGGAGGTCAAAAAAGAAATAGCTAATTATTTTGTGTTTAATAGGAGTGGGAATTATTTGATAAGATTTAATATTTATTTTACAAGTCCCAATGATTCTAAAGAATATTTAGTAGCTTATAGTGATATTAATTTAAAAGTTATTGATAAGCCAATTGAAGGATCTTATGCGAAGGTTTATATTACGCCAGGGGCAAGCAAAGTGGTATCTAGTTGTGAAAAAGAATATACGAATTCTGTTCCAGATAGAACTAGTTATCCTTATAGAGATTTGGATGGCAAGTTTATTGGTTTTGATTGACAACATATGTTTGTTGATACTGACTATATTGGTGGTGGGATTTGAAATTATTTGAATTTAACAAATGTATTAGCGCCGAAAGGCATGATAAGCAATTTAATTTTTGGTCAAGAAGGATTGTTCAAAGATTGAGAGAAGTTATTTAGCATCGGAACGTTAGGGAGTAGCTTTTATAGAGCTTTTCAATCAGATCCTGAAGATTTGTTTTATGTTAATGGCCGAGACCCCGTTGTTACGGATAAGAATATGTGCGCAACATGATATAATGTGCAGACAAAAATTCCAGTTGGTCAAGGTTATGGGGCTTCGGGCGGTGGTTTTACAAAGACGGGAATATATCTTGATAATCCTGCGAAGATTGAAGGAGCTCAATCTTGTAGAGGTGTTTGTTTTCAGACAGTAGATTTACCGGATGTTAAAAAGCCAGTGAGTAATAATCGAAGTATTGATACATATATTGATTTAGTCATTAAAGACTACAAGATGGAAAGTATTGATAGTAATGGAATGTTTAATATGAAATATTTAGTAAGAAATAATGGTAAGGTTGATTTTAAAGTTGACGATTACACATATCCTAAGGTGGTTTGCAAAAATGGAAATGAGGCGGGTACGGATTTAAGTATTATTCATAGTGTTTCTAAAAAAACATACAAAGTTGATTATGGTGTTACAATAACAAAAGATATTAAAGCAGAATCGGAAGTTTGAATTTCTTCTGGTAGTAAACAATATTGTCCGGTGGGAACTGTCATGGCAGGTTGTATCGTTGATCCTAGCGATGTAGTTGACGAGAAAGATGAAAAGAATAACTATATCAGGAATGTTAGGATTGATTGTGATATGCCAACAACAACTACGACATTACCAAATACAACGGTTACCACAAAACAAACTTCTAAAGGTACGATGTATAATTTGTTGACTTATGGCGGGCAGATAAATGTTTGTAATAATGATAATGATTGTACTGTGAAGAATGGTTCGGTCTACTGTACTCATATTAGAGATGGCGCTCCAGTGACGCCTAATACTTTTGGGGTGGTTAATGTATATTTTGATAAAGATTGCAAGTGTGTTGGTGGTAGGTGTCAGGCCATTGCTAAATAATAAATTATAATAAAATGAAAATGAATTATAATATCATATCAAAAAATAAAAATATTATAGGAACAATAATTCTAATTGTTGGTTTTGTTTTGATATATAAATTTTCAGGTTTAAATTCTAAAGCAGCTAATTCTTATAGTTGTAATTATTATGTGGGTAGATGTTTTGTGGATAATAAATTTGGAAAGAATAATAACAAAGATAATTGTGATAAAGAATGTTTGAGTAACAGATACAAATACTATTTTAATAAGACGGCTAATGCCTGTGTTTTGGATTTTCGAGGAACGTACAATACTAAAAAAGAATGTACTGAAGCTTCTTTGAGAAGTGTACAGTGTAAATGCGATGAGAAGAGCGGAACGTGTGTATCGGCCAATGATGGTAGCAGTTTTTTATATGGTGGAATGGATTATGATTCTTGTCGTAAGAATTGTAGACCGCTATATAAGGCATATGAGTGTGACCAAGTTGCTAAAAAATGTAATTTAGTTGCTAAAGGTGATGATAAGGCAAAATTAACATATGAAGGTTGTTGAACATATTGTATGGGGCAATCTTTAGGTAGTTTGCCAGTGGAAACTTTGTATGGATGTTCTAAAGCTGGTTATTGTGTGCCAAATCCTTCAGGAGGGTTTAAATCTTATGATGAATGTAATAATGATTCAACGTGTAAATTAGTTAGAATGGATTATGAAGAGAAGATTACTACGAGATATCGTTGAGATGATACTTTGAAGAAATGTGTTTTAGATAAGGATGGTTCTTTTGAGAGTTGAGGTGAATGTCGGGCAGTCAAAGAAGGTATTGGGTCAGAATTTATATATATGTGCGAGGAGAAGAAATGCGTTCAAAAAACATACAATGATTTAATAACAGCAAGCATCAGGTCTAGCGATAAAGGAGCTATGGTTAGTTATGAAATGCCAGATATGAGTTGTGACATTAGCGATAAATGCATTATTGAAAGAAATACCGGGAAGGGTAATTTGGTTTTTTTTATGACTCAAAATGCTTGTCAAAAGGAATGCGAAAAGACTACTAGTAACAATCAATTAACTGGAGATAGCCTATGTGTAATTAATTATCTAAGAGAAGTTCCAGATCAGAGTTGTAGCACTAGTAATGATTGCAAACTGGCAGATGAGAATTGTGTTAGTAAAAGTAATAAAACTTATGTAGCTACTGATGGATATTCAAAGGTTGATCAAGCTTTGTGCACTAAGAATCAAATATCTTATGGTGATTATGGGGATAAGTGTGAGTGTGTTAGTAAACGATGCGTGTTAACTAATCTGAATAAGCCAAGGATGATATGCGGCGATAAGCTATGCGATGGCGTAGAAAGTAAGGCTTTGTTGTATAGATGAATGACTAGATCTACTACGGGGGAGTATAAGCTGGTCCAGCCAGAAGAGAATAGGTATTATTGTCCGCAAGATTGCAAGTAAGGCTTGATTTCTGCTGATTTCTATGGTATAATACAACCATAATAAAAATCGGTAAAGTCCGTGTTTTTTATCGTCGAAAAGTTAAAAAACATAATACCGTGGGCTTGATTAATAAAAGGTTAAAAAAAATGTATGGATATAGATCAAAAGAAGATTCAAGATATGATTATGAACGGTCTTCATTATGGGCATAAGAAAAACAAAACCCATCCTAAGGCAGCTCCATTTATCTTGGCAACAAAGAATAATATTGAAATAATGAATCTAGAGATTACTTATTTCAAAATGCAAGAAGCAATTGAAATGATCCAAAAGACCATTAATAACAATGGTGGAGTTTTGTTTGTTTCAACATTGCCTTCAGCAAAGGATTGTATTAAGGATATTGCAAAATCTTTAAATCAACCTTATGTTATAAGTCGTTGAATTGGTGGATTATTGACTAATTACAAATCAATCAGCGAAAGAGTCAAATTCTTTTTGGATTTAAAACAAAAATTAAATGATGGAGAATTTGATAAGAATACTAAAAAAGAAAGAGTCAAATTAGAAAAACAATTAGAAAAATTAGAAGAAAAGTTTGGCGGATTAAGCTGTATGAATAAAAAACCAGAATTGGTATTTGTGATTGATCCTAGATACCATAAGACAGCGGTATTAGAAGCCAATTCAAGTAATATTCCAGTAATTGCAGTGTTGGATAATGACGATAATCCAACAAAGATTACATGTCCAATTCCTGCTAATGATAGTTCAGTATCTTCAATTAGCTATATCTTGGGAGAGATAAAGGCGAATATAAAAGCTAAGACAATAGTAGTACCAGTTAAGCAAGATATGGAATAATTAATTTGAATTTAATTTTAACAAATTATTAAAATTTCAATATGGACTTAACACAATTAATAAAACAATTACGTGATGAGACTGGGGTTTCAATCATGGAATGTAAAAAAGCTTTAGAAAAAGCCGAAATGGATTTGGACAAAGCTAGAATTATTTTAAAAGAAGAAGGCTTAGCAAGAGCTGATAAAAAAGCTGAGAGAGAGACCAAAGCTGGAATTGTTTCAACTTTTATATCTCCTGATAACAAGATTGCTAGCATTGTTGAATTCCGTTGCGAAACTGATTTTGTAGCTAAGAATGAAGATTTCGTAAGATTAGCTAATACTATTGCTAAAGAAATTGCTTTATTAAATCCTAGTAGTGTAGAAGAATTTCTTCCTATGACTATGACCGATGGTAGTGAAACTATTGATTCCGCTATTCGTAGCTTAGTTGCATTGATCGGTGAGAAGATGGAGATTGCTAGATTCAAAAGAATTACTAGTGAAGGATATATTGGTTCTTATACACATGCTGGTTCTCGTTTAGCAGTATTATTGAATATTAATGCTGATAAAGATATCTGAAACAATGATAGTGTTAAGGAATTAGTTACTGACTTAGCTATGCAAGTAGCAGCTATGAGTCCAGTAAGTTTAACTCCAGACGACTTATCTCCAGTTGAATTAGAGAATATCAAAGGCTTTATTATGGAAGAATTGGCTAAAGAGAATAAGCCAGAAGAGATCAAACAAAAGATTATGACTGGTAGATTACAAAAGAGATTTTCTGACGTTTGTTTGTATTATCAACCATTCATCAAGAATGACTCTTTAACAGTTGAAAAGTTAGTTGAAGCTAAGGGGAAAGAGTTAGGAGCTTCAATCAAGGTTGTCGAGTTTATAAGATACCAAAGCTAAATATTATGTTTAATTATTGATTTTTGCTAGCATTGATAATAGGAGTAATTGGATTATTTACTATTGTTAATAAAAAAATAAAATCAAAAGAAATAGATTTGTCTAAAGATGATAATGTATTTAATTTCAAAATTAAGAAGATAAGATTGGAAGAGATTGAGAATAAGACTTTGAGATTCTTGGAGAAGATGTTGCAGAGATTGAGAGTTGTGATTTTGAGGATTGATAATTCTTTGAGTAAGTCTTTGAAGAATTTAAAGGCTCAGAAGAATGACGAAAAGATCTTTTCAGTGAGTAAGTTGACAAGTTACGAAATAAAAACTGACAAAGACGCTACTAGGGTTTTGGAGATAAACTATTTGGAAAGTGTTAAAAGCAATCCAGATATTGAAAGTTGTTTGAAGCTAGCAGAACTATATATGGATTGTAGGGATTTCAATTCTTGTCATGCTTTGTTATACAAGGCTTGAACTCAAGATAATTCCAATGAAAAATTATTGAAATTATTAAGAGATTTAAAAGAATTGAAAACTAAAGTTATTGAATAATTTGAAAAAGGCAAGGGTAGGTTGAATTGGTAAATACTCTTGTCTTTTTTGAAGGATTGGGTGAAACTCTTTAAAAATTTAAAAAAGTATGATAGAATACAATAGATGCCGAGATAGCTCAACGGTAGAGCAATGGTTTTGTAAACCATAGGTTGAAGGTTCAAATCCTTTTCTCGGCTCAGCATTATTCTCGATATTGCTAGGATAAATTATTGGTTGTTAAGGACTTTGTCGACTATTAATTTAGACTTTAAAGAGTGAACTTTTAAAAATGGCTAGAAGATGAACTAAAAAAGAAGAAAAGGAAAAGCGCAAAGAATTAAAAAATCTTTATGTTAAGGAGAATAAAACGATTGGCGAAATAGCTAAAATATTAAATATTAGTCAAAGTGCTACTTATGATAGACTGTTAAGATTAAATATTCCTTCTTGACCTTCAAAAAAATTACATTACAAGAATAAACAATATAATGCTAAGATTCCAAAACGTTATTCAAATGATTTGGCGGAATTTGTAGGGATTATGTTAGGCGATGGACATATTAGTCATTTCCAAGTTACGGTTACTTTGGGAACAAAGGAATATGAATATGTTGAATATGTATCTAATTTGATGAATAGAGTATTTAAAGCCCATTCTAAAATATCTATTAGAAGATGTGGTTATAAAACGGTATACGTTGGTTCTGTAGAAGCTGTTGAATGATTGAAAGATATGGGATTAGTACACGATAAGGTTAAGGAGCAAGTAGGTGTCCCAAAATGAATATTCAAGAGAGATTGTTTTATACAAAATGCTTTAAGAGGATTAATTGATACTGATGGTTCGATTTATAAATTGAAATTTGGCATTCAAATATCTTTTTGTAACAGATCTATGTTATTGCTTGAGGCAGTGAGAAATATGTTTATTAAATTAGGATATCATCCTTCTAGAATTAGTGGTTATAATTTATATTTAACCAAAAAAAAGGAAATTTTAAGATTTGGAAAGGAAATAGGATTTCATAATTCTAAACATCAGAGACGTTTTGTGGAATTTATTAAAAAATATTTAAAATAATGGACAGATGGCGGAGAAGAAAACGCATTTGGCTGTAAACCAAACGACCTTAGGTCTACGTAGGTGCAAATCCTACTCTGTCCACCAATATTCTTTAAGAATGTTGAAGAGTTGACACTAAACTTCGCCGGAGTGGCTTAGTGGTATAGCACGTCATTGGTAATGACGAGATCGAGAGTCCGATTCTCTCCTCCGGCTCATTCTACTTTTAAAAGTAGATTTAAAAAATTTAAAAACATTGTAATGAAAAAAGAAGTTTTAGCAAAAATGCAATGCAATGATTGTAAAAATATTAATTATTACACTCATAAGAATAAAAAACTAGTTAAAGGTAAGCTAGAATTGAAAAAGCATTGTTCAAAATGCCGTAAGCATACTTTGCATAAGGAAACAAAGAAGTAAAGCATAGCTTTGCTTCTTTGTGCTAATGGAAGTTTTAATTTTTACAAATTTGAATTCAAATTTGTATCTAGGGGCGTAGCTCAACTGGCAGAGCAACAGTCTTCAAAACTGAAGGTTGAGGGTTCAACTCCTTCCGCCCCTGCCCAACCGAAAGTGAAGGGTATAAAATGCCACTTCGCTTGTTATCTACTATCTTTTTATTGGTTCGAGCCGATTCATTTGCAAAAGCTGTATTTTCAGCAAGGTTCGGACTTTTTTCCAAAAAGCTTGATTTTAACTTACCAATAGGGACTAACCAATCATTAGTCTCTATTTTTATTATTCCATCTTTTAGAATAAGATTTTTGCCAAAGCTGGCTAATATATCTTTCTTAGTTTGAATGGACCCGTTAATAAATGATGTTTTGGCATTGTTGATGAAATTAAAAGCAGTATTGATTTGATTCAATCAAGTTTCTGAATGTTTTTGAAAATTATCAAGTTTGTCTTTTGCGTTTCTTGAATCTTTTTCTATTTCAAGTTTTCGTTCATTAAAATCTTGGTCCGTGATCTGATTGTTTAATCGCATATCAATTAATAGTTTTTGTTTTTGTTGAGTTGATTGGTAGCAATTGGATATCATTGCGTATTCTTGGTCCTTGTATTTCTGTTCCATTTCATTTTGACTTTTTAGAACTTCAAGGCACCAATCAGTAGTTTCTTTAGGGATAGTATATTTTTCAAGTTCTTCAATAATTTGTTTTTCAAGTAATTCTAATTTTATAGGTTTTTCAGGACAAGGGATACGTTTTCTTTTGTGAGTGCAGTGATAATAAATGTAGCTTTTGTAATCATTAATACTTTTTACTTTTTTCTTTTTTTCATCAGCTGTAATTGAACATCCGCAATGACCACATTTAATCATTCCGGTAAATGCAAAATCGTGAGTAGATGTTCTTGGTTTTTCCTTGTTGCCTAAAATTATTTGAGCTTTATCAAACTCTGCTTCAGTTATCATTGGTTCGTGTTGTCCCTGATATCAATTACCACTACCTACAGGATATTCATATCTACCATAGTAAAATGAGTTATTAAATACTCCGTATATTGTGCTATAAGCTAATTTTCTATTGCCTCCGTGCCTTTTAGATGGAGTAATGAATCCCCATTCATTATTGGCAATATCAACTATTTGAGAAGGGTTATGAGTTCCAGTTAATAATAGCTCCCACATTTTTTTGACTAAATCAAATCTATCGTCATCTTTTATAATGGTTTTGGCTAATAAATCATTTTTATATCCAAGAGGAGCAGATCCGGGTCTTCAACCTTTTTCTGCTTTACTTTTGGATCCACGTTTAACATTCTTGCTAAGGTCTAAAATGAATTGGTTTGCCATACAGCCCTCAAGTCCAATCATCAGAACGTTATCTTCTGGTAGATATTGTTTTTCAGGTGTTCTGATTGTTTTTATTATAGAGTTTTGTAGTAATCAACTAATCTTTCCACCATCTACTGGATTCCTAAATAAGCGGTCTATTTTCCAACATAAAATGCCATCAGCTTCACCACTTTCGATCAACCCCATCATTTTAGTAAACTGTGGGCGCTTGTTTGGAGCTTTGGCTGATTTTGATTCAGTTAAAGTTGTTACAATATCTAAGCCAAGATTATTAGCGATATCTTTTAATACTTTAATCTGATCGTCAATAGATTGTATCTGCCGACTTTTGTCTTCTGATGATTTGCGAGCATAGAGTATGTATTTTATGTTTTCCATATTGTTTTATTTATTGCTTTTCTTAATTTGATTTTGTGAGATTGTATTAGGATTTGTAGGGGTTGGTTTACGATAAAGTTCGGGATGATTTCTCATATCGATTTTTAGTAATAAGTAAAAGAATTCTCTTAAATTCTGTTCGGTTTCAAATTTTGAGTTTTCCGATTTTTGTTGTTTATCCATATGATAATATTTAATTTTAATTAAAAGGACAGCCCTGCGTTGAATAGAAACACTTAACTCGGAAGAATTAAATATCACTAAACAGGACTGCCCTTTTAATAGGGTGATATTTTTATTCCGAGTATATTTCTATTCAACATATTAAGCATATCATATTTTTAATTATTTTTCAACGATTCATTTTGTTTCTTAAGATTAAAAGAATTAATCACTACTGTTTTAGCAAATATCAAAAGTTGAGAAGCTTCTTTCCTTGCTTCTTCTAAAGTCAAAACAACATTTCTGACTTTTTTCTGAATTTCAATATATTTTTTTAATTGTTCTTCTGATATTTCCATAAAACAGTTATAAATTATTAATTGTATTTAGATATATTTAATATCTTTTTTGTCACCTGCAAATTTCTTCCATTTGCCTTCGTGTAATACTTCTCACTTTTCATATCCGTTAACCTCAGCTTGTTTCATCGGGTCGCCATTGTAAGTTGGTTGTTTTGTTCTCTCTGGTGCTCTATCTATTCAGTTATTTCAATGAATTTTAATATCAAAGTTTTTTATGGCTTGTCATATTTCTTTATTACCTTTAACGTTTTTTCTGGATCAATATTTAATAAATTTTTCTTTTTCTTGCAAATTATCGGTTTGAATTAATGAATTAAAAAGTGTCGAAAGACTCTCTGCGGTATTCTTTGTATTATTCTCTGTATAGATAGTTGGTTTGTTTGAGTATGACTTGCCCTGTTGTTTAGATATAACTTGTTGTGTTGTTTTGTTATAACTTAATATCTTATTTATTACTTCGTTTGTATTTATTTTGTAATAGCTTTTGGCGGGGATGTCTTTTCGAGTTATCTTTATTAAATTAAGTTTTATTAAGGTCTTTTTAGCATTTTTTAATTCTGTTGGGCCTAAACATATCTCTTGCATTATATCATTGTCAGTTTTGTAAAACTCATTATGTTTCATTGCTTTGTCTCAATATAAAAGTTGAGATAATAGTAGCCCGGAAGTGATTTTGTTGACTATTTTGGCGTAGACGGAATAAAAGGCTATTGGTCGTTCTTGAAATTCTTCTAATAAGTCCTTTATATCTTTTATATTGTTCATTTTTCAGAGTTAAAGTTTTTGTTAATTTGGCTTTTAAAGCCATTGAAATTCATAGAGGGTATATTTATTTCTGATTCTGCAATCTGCGGGTTCTCAGGTGATTTTACCACCCCTAAACTACTCGCCTCAGTAGGTTTTGAGTTCGTTAGTTCGTAAAGGAAATGAAGGATTTGTTTTTTGTCATTTATATCGTATTCTTTTGAATTGACTAATATTTCAAAATTTTTCTTAATGATTTGATTATCAAAATGTTTTTGCCTAACAGTATAGGCTATACAAATATAATCGGTTCAATAAGGTTTTGCTAATTTAATTTTTTGAAAGTTAGCTTTTAACGATTTCATATTAATAATATTTAATTTATTTTATTATAAAATAAAAACACTACACTCTTTATCGAGTATAGCATTTTTATATTTTTTGGCTTGATGATTGGGTTACTCTGTACTACTCTATGCTACTTTAGGCCGTGATGCTTTTTTCGTTTGTATTTATGAGCCTTTTCAAGTTGTTCCGAAAATGAAATTTTATCTATGCCTGCTTTTTTCAAATCTTTTTCAGTAACTTTGTCGCCTATATATACTACCATATCATTACTTCTTTTTGGAAAAAAAGCTTTTAATATATCTTTTTTAAAACCCAATTCATTTAATATATTAATAAATCTTTTATTTTGTACTTCTTGTCTTACGCCTCAGGGTAATTCGTTACGTTTTATCTCGGTATAAGGTTTTTGTAATCTTATATGGTCAAAAAAGACATAATTAACACCAACGCCATATGGCTTACCTATTAAATAATTATTAATAAATATGCTTCTATCCTTTACTTGTAATACAAAATTTTTCTTGTATTTTTTTGTTGATGTATGTTTTTTTGTTTTGTCATTGATTTTTTGTTCGTATATTTTACAAATTTGAGAAAATGATGGTTCTATGGGCCTGACAAAATAACCAAAACTAGTAAGCGTTGCTTTGTCTTTTGATTTATGATCTTCTTCCCAAATTTGATTTATTTCATCTTTTGTTGGGAAAATATTTTCAATGGCTCCCATTTTTTCTAATTTTTCAAAGAAAAATTGAGTTACCGCACTCTCTTTAAATTTAATATTATGTTTGTCAAGAATGTTTAGAAAAGGGAAATAAATAAAAGTGTTGGGCTCTTGTTTATCAACTTCACATTTAATTCTTTGCAAAAGATTATTTATTTCAATATTTTCTTGTTTTTCGGTATCAAATCTTTTCATTTTTGGCTATAATAAATGATTTTTGTTAATTATTAGTGCAATAGTTGCAATTTTTATTGGCCTGTGGTATTATTAGAGTATACCAAATGTTGGATATCAAATCAACAAGTGGTATTATTTAGAAAAAATAATTACCTAACCCTTATAGCATTTGGCAATTTCCGCTGTAAGATATGGTAAAAAATCCTACGCGAATAAACACGGTCTCCTGACCGGTACTTATTCGCGTAGGTCTATACCCGAAAGGGCATAGGGCAATTTCGAAAGGAGTTGTCGCCGCTGTCGGGGGACCGTTTTTGTTTCTTGATGCGGATAAAATCATACGCGAATATGAAAAAATATAAACCATATCTTTTAATACTTTTAATTTTTATTGTTCTCGCTTTTTACTTTTATTTTGGAGTAATTGAATGTTGGCACAATTTTTGAATTGATTGAATCGGGGAAATCATAGGTATTAGTTGTTTTCCATAATCAGGGTCGTATTATTTATATAAAAATATTTAATTAATATGACAGCATTAAACTAATTTTATGATAAAAACATTATTTTCATTTTTCAACAAAAATCAAGCAATTAAATTAACTATAGTAGCTTTTATTGTTTTATTTATTTTTCCGCAAGTATCATTGGGTATATGATGAAATCCATTTAGTTGGAATTTATTTAATAATAGAATAAAAAATAGTAGTCAACTTTCAAAGATTCAACAATTAGATGTCGGAGTTGAACAATCAAAGCAGAAGATCATTACAATTAAAAAGATAACTACTACGACAACAAAAGTAAAAGATCTAAATAGTAATATAAAAATAGTGAGTACAACTACTCGGCCAGTAGTTGATATAGTTGTAGAAACTACAACTACTACACAATTGACCAAAACATTAAATGGGCAAGAGAAACTTGTGAAACAACAAGAATTAGAACAAATTAAGGAGAATTTAGCTACTTTACAAAAGAAACTGGCAGTACGACGAACCACAACTACTACGCGAGACATCGAAGCCGATTTAAAAGAAAAATCGGCTGTTGAAAAACGACAGATCGAAGAAAGTACGGCTATCCTTCAAGAAGAATTAGCGATGCGAGCAATGCGCTTGAAATCTTCTGCCACTACTAGTACTACTATTTCAAAGACACCAAAATATTTGATGCCCGACAAGCCAATTATTGAAACATTTTGCGATAACAGGGGAAACTGTGTTCATTCTCAATTTGCCGATTTTAATTCTAAATCGTATTTATCTGCACCTACGGTTTATGTAGGAGAAACGCTTGACTTTACTATTAAAGTTTCCGGAGAAGAAAGTTCGGGAGTACTTGCATTTATTATTTCTCAGGGTTATGATTGAGCGAAAGAGGGAGGAATGAAACCTTGGAGTACAAACTTGACGTATACCAAAACTTTTTCTAAAGATGACATAAATGTATCTGGTTATCCTATATATGCCTATATTAAAAGCCAAAATGATAACTATCATAGAAAATCTGGGAATTGTAATTGAACAGACTATTCTTGTGATGATCTGGCTACTTTAAAATATATTGTGCTTCCTTAGACCCTATTGTTATGCAAAAATATCTGAAAATAAATAAAAAAACTATGACAGAAAAAATTACAATTAAAAAAGGTTTCATTCAAATACCATTACTTATCGCAATTATTGTGGGCATTGTTACTGTTAGCAGCATCGGTTATTTTAGTATAAAGAAATATCGCAATTATCAATTCCAACAAATTGGAAAAGAAAAGAAAGCAAAAGAAGTACAACAGCAAACAGATTCCGAAGTTGAAAAGTTAAGGCAAGAAGTAAGGGCGTTAAAAAATGAAAAACCGGAAACTATTACGCAAACGATAACAAAAGAAGTTCCTTCTCAAAGTACAGAAATTACAGCTACAGAACTTAATCAATATCTTACTGGGGTAGTAAAAATTTCTTGTGGTAATACTTCGGGAAGCGGAACATTGGCGAGATCTAACACAAATGGATATTTAGTTTTGACTAATTATCACGTTGTAAAAAACTTATCTACTAATACGTCTTGTTTTGTGGTGGTGGAGGATATAGACGGCAATGGCTTAGGTGGGTTTATGACCGGCTCCGCTATTTCAGCTTGAAATAATTTGACGGATGTAGCCGTATTGGATTTAAAGATATGGGATAAAATGCCTGATTTAGGAGAAGGTTTCAAAGTATTACCCATTCAGGATCTTAACTATAAGATATCTTCGCTTCAAGATTGTGCTGAATCTATGCCAATTGGTTCCCCTGTTGCGATAGTGGGGTATCCAGCTTACAGTGAACAACAAATGATTATTAGCGGAGTTTCGGAAGGAACAATATTATCTCGAATTGTTTCGAATGGAATCATAAGTGGATATGATTCCTCGGAATTATATAATGGATTGCCTTATAAAAATTATTTTATTTCAGCGAAGATCGATAGCGGAAATTCTGGTGGTATTGCTTTTTCTAAAGATAAGAACGGATTATGTAATTTAGGTATTCCTACTTGGCTTGCTGTTGGAAACTATGAAACTCAAGGGATAGTTCAGAATATTAGAAATGTAGACTTTAAGAAATAATAACAATTTAGTAAGTTTTTTTAATTGATTTTAGCAGGAGGATTAAAAACTGTGGTATTTTGATTGTATAATTATGAAAATTATGGTATAATATATTTATAATAGACAATTAAATAATACTATGGGCAAATTTATAAAAGCAAAAATACAGACGCAGCCAAATGAGAGACAGAAAAAGACATTGACTAATTTGTTGGCAAATGGTGGCAAATCAATGAAACAAGCGATGATTAAAGCTGGTTATAGCGAAGCGTATTCAAAAAATTCTGGCAAACTTATAAATAGTCAAACTTGGCAGGATTTAACAGCGGACGTATTAAGTGACGCTAAGTTGATGGAGGTCCACAAGGAATTACTTTCTAATAAAGATTGGCGTGCCAGAGATGCTGGGTTAGAAAAAGCTTATAAAATTCGTGGGAAATATGTTCCGGAACAAATTGAGATAACTAAACGTAAATATCAGGACTTGAGTAATGCTGAACTCGTGGCTTTGAAGAAAAAGCTTACGGATTTTTTATTAAAAAAGTAATTTAAAGCAAATTATTTATATGTTTGGATCAACTTGAAAAAAATGAGATTTGCACGTTCATTCACCTGCTTCGTATGGAGGTGATTATGGTGTTTTTATTACTAATTTGGAAAAATCAGAAGCAGATGTAATTGGTATAAATGATTATTGTACTATAGCTGGTTATGAAAACTTAATTAATATTGGAATAAGAAATAAAATTATATTTCCGGTTATAGAATTTCGAATGAATAATGTAGTACTCAGTAGAAATGATCCACGCTTAAAAAACGGTGTAAGAATAAACTTTCATATTATTTTTGATAATAATCCAGAAATTTTTGAAGGAATAAAAACTTGATTAAACTCCATTAGTTGTTTTATACAAGGAGGAAGAAAAGAAAGGGTAGGTAATCTTATCGGCAAAGTAGATTTTAAGGAGTTAAGTTTTGATTTTTTTGAAGTTATAAAAAGCTTGGAAGAGGACAATACTCTTAAAAAATCATTTCTTGTTTTAGTGCCATATGATGAATACGGTGGAATTGACAATATTGATCCAATAAATGACGAATATTTCAAACTTGGAATTATTAATAAGGCGGATTTTATCGGTTCGTCTAATAAGAAACAAATCGATTTCTTTTTATGGAAAAGTAATAATTATTCTCAAGAACAAATAGCCGAATGGCTTAATAAAAGGAGGATCCCGTGTCTTAAAGGGAGTGATGCTCATAGCGTTGATTATCCTTTTGGTAAATTAGCTGACGAAAAATCTCAACCAATAGATAAATACTGTTGAATAAAAGCAGAAACAACATTTGAGGGATTACGACAGGTTTTATATGAACCAAAATATAGAGTGCTAATTGGAGAGAAGCCGCCGATTGATCCGCTTTATCAGATTAAAAAAGTGTCTTTTGATTTTCCTAAAAATACAAAAGTTGGAGATGATCAGTTTTGTCTTGAAGGGAACAATGAGTTTTGTTTGAGTCCAAATCTCACTTGTTTTATTGGTGGCAGGGGCACTGGCAAAAGCACTGCTTTAAACTTAATTTTTGAGAAATTAAACCCCGGAGAAACAACCTTTGAGGTAATGAAGGATTTGAAAATTAGTGAAAATAAAACAGTTAATGACTGTGTTCATATTGATAACGATGATGAAGAAAAATATGTTGAGTTTTTAAGTCAAAACGAGATAATTGCATTTGCCCTTGATAATAAGAAATTTACAGCTGCTATTTATCAACGCCTTGTGAAATTAGACACTGAAAGAAAGTTGGACGATTTCCAAAATTCTTTGAAAGAGCAAGTTTCTTTGATAGAAATACAAATTAAAGATATTTATGATAAATATGGAAAAGAAAAGGTGCTTAAAGATAAGCAGAAAGAGTTACAAACAAATAAAAAATTACTTACTTCAATTCAAAGTGAGGAATATAAAGAAATAATATTAGAACTGAAAGAAAATAAAGACCAGCTAAAAGTCATTGAGAAATCTTATAATGACTTTCAACAACTTATTAACGGAGTCGAGGAATTAACTGATAACTTTAAGATAAAAGAAGAAAGTGCCCTTAACTCTTATGATATTATATATAATAAAATTGTTCAATCTTTTGATGCAATTACCAAAATCTATAAGAGTGTCGGTTTCGATGATGTTATTGAAAAAGAAAAGCAATTAAAAAAGGATATACAAGTTGCACGTAACAAAATTATAAAATTCTTGGAAAAACAGGGGTTGTCGCAGGAAGACCTGAATGATATTTCAGGTGCTAATGACAGGGTTAGTCAACTGGACGAGGATATTAAAAAACTTAATACAGAGATTGAGAGTATTTCAACCAGAATAAAAAGTTTTGATATTGAAAATTTAGAAAAAGCCAAAACAGCTTATGAGCAGGAAATTACTGAACAAATAAAACCAATATCAGAACAGCTTGGTAAGCTAAATGTTGAAGTAAAACCGATAAAACTTCTCTACGAGTTTGATACTCAACGAGCCAAACAACACTTGCTTGAGGAATTCCAAACAACATTTGGTAAAAATAGAATTGACTATTTGGAAGAGTATTTATATAAGCAAGATCCATTAGAGGTTAAAAGGAGAGAAGATTATTTTGAAAAAGTAAAATGTGATGATAAAAATATAAATAAAACTCAGCAGTTTTTGCTTGATCTTTTTGCAGAAGAAAACAATTTTGAAATATATAAACTTTTAATTCAAAAGGTTTATGCAGATCTTGATAGCTTTAAGATTATTCGTGTTTTTTATGATGAGAAACTATTGGAAAATTCTTCATTTGGTCAAAGGTGTGCTGCTACTATCATTGTATTACTTTTATTGGGAAATAACCCAATCATTATAGATGAGCCAGAAGCGCACTTAGATAGTTCGTTGATAGCTAACTATTTAGTGAGTATTATAAAAAACAAAAAACAAAGCCGTCAAATTATATTTGCAACACATAATGCTAACTTTGTTATCAATGGCGATGCCGAATTAGTACATATTTTAGAAGTTGATAGTGATGGTATAACAAAAATTATATCAACTACAATTGAGAACCTTGAATGTAGAAATAAGCTATTAAGTCTTGAGGGTGGTATCCAGGCGTTTGAGTTGAGAGGTGAGAAGTATAATTTATAAAATATATTATGATTTGGTATAAAAAAGTATTGATTGAAAATAAAAAAGAAATTATTCATTCGGCTATAGTGTCAGTTATTATAGATTTGTTCTTTTCTGTATGATATTTTATTTCTGGCCGAAGTTTTGTGTGAAGAAATATTTATCCTATATCCCACCGAGTTTATTATGTAGGGGGTTTTATAGCGCTTTTGTTTTCGTTACGATTGGGGCTTTTTTGTATTATGTAGTAAAACTATGGAAATTAATATATTTTATATGTGTAACAATTTTAAGAAGCAGGGAATTATATAAACTCGTTAAGTGTGCTTTATGGATGTTTTTAATCGTTGTGACCTATTTATATATTTTTCCAGTAATTACAAAAGTATTTAATGCAGGGATATCGTTTTTCTATAATATTATGGTTCTATTTTTATATCTGTTGCCTTCAGTAGGAGTTTTTATAATAATATTCGTTTGCAGTTATTTGATTTACGGGTTGGTAAAGAATAATATTAAATAATAAAAGTAAGAGCCCATAATGTCTACAATGAAAAATAGAACAATTAATAAACTTAAGGAACTAATTACTAAAGGTATTCTTACAGAGAGTGAGGTGAACTATTTTTTGAATTTAGTCCGTAAATATATTGAATATATAAAATGTAAAAACGAGGATGATAAAGAAAAATATATTTTATTAAACTTTTTTTGTGATTGAGCTTGTCACTTTATATTGGATCGTTCTACTAATGCAATACAAATTCTTCAAAAGATTAATGATGTACTTGTTAAATATAAAGATAAAATAGAGAATGATTTAATGATTAAAGAAATTGCCGAAATTGTTTCATTTTTGTCTTTTAGAGAACAAATTATTGAGTTTTTGAAAGAAATTGGATTGGAGTATGAATGGATAAATAATAATAGAAAGTGAGAAAATTTTGTGCATATGTATATTGAAATAATTATTGATTGCCCATTAGTTCTTTGTGAATATCAAAAACAAAGGAAAATAATTAAAGAGTATGCTAATAATATAATCTCTAATCCCGTCGAGGCAGATACTTGAGTAATAGGGTTTGCCATAACACGTTTAAGACAGGACCTGTTTTTTGGAACAAAAGTATCTGTTGAGCCTAAATTTTTGGCATTCATTGTCTATACTAGCGGTGAAATAATAAAAAGAATAATTATTCCGCTTACATCTCAAAAAATCATCGGTTGAAAAATAATAGGACAAAACGCAGTTCCTTTTATTGAATAAGAATGTTAGTATTAAAGAATAGTTTTTATAGTTTTACAATATACGCTGGGTTATTTATTAAGATAGCCCTGACTTCGTTGAATAGGATTTGTTCAAAAATATATTTGAAAAAGTGTGTTTTTTGATTGTGTATATATATTTGTAAAAAGATTAAAAATGTGGTAATATGGAGATAATAAATAAAACGCTAATTATTCATTTTTATGAACTTAGATTTAACTGATAACGAAAAAAGAAATATTATTAAGTATATTGAATCTGGAAAACCTTTACCTGATCAGTATCGTTTTTTGCTTTTTGAGAATAAACAAGAAGTGGAATTATTATGAAATGGAAAAACAAACGAAATTACAAATATTGTTTTACCTTTTCAGATTATTGAGCAAGTTGATGAACCAAGAAATGAAAATAGTAAAAACTTACAAACAGCTTTATTCGATATGGATAATAGGGGCAGGCAGATAAAAGGATGAACAAATAAATTGATCTGAGGAGATAACAAGTTAATTTTATCGAGTTTGAAGAATGGGCCGATGAGAGAAGAAATAGAAGCCCAGGGGGGTATTAAATTAATTTATATTGATCCTCCCTTTGATGTTGGAGCGGATTTTTCAATGAATATTGAAATCGGTGATGAAGAATTTACTAAAAAGCCGAATGTTTTAGAAGAACTAGCTTATAGAGATACTTGGGGTAAAGGGGCTAATAGTTTTAATTCTATGATTTATGAAAGGTTAGTTTTAATGAGAGACTTACTGGCTGAAGACGGAAGTATCTATGTGCATTGTGACTGAAGATTAAGTTCGACTATTAGAATTATTATGGATGAAATTTTTGGTAAGGAGAACTTCGTTAATGAGATTATTTGAAGATATTTTACAGGTATGAGAGTAGAAAGCTATTTTAATAAAAAACACAATACGATTTGAATGTATTCTAAGAATAAGGATAAGTTTAAGTTTAATCATCAATGGGACACAAGGATATATCCATATAAGCCCGGTATGGTAGATAAAATGGGGCGTATAGAGGAAATTATTTGTGATAGTTGCAAAGGAGGATCAGGTGTTTTCAAAAATACAATCTTAGCAGATGATGTTTGAGAAATGCAACAAGTTTTTAATATGTCTAATGAATATAATGGATATCCTACTCAGAAACCGGAGACTTTATTGGAAAGAATTATAAATGCATCTTCTGACAATGGAGATATTGTTGCTGATTTTTTTGGGGGATCAGGGACTATGCTTGCTGTAGCAGAAAAACTGGGTAGAAAATGAATCGGGGCAGATTTAGGCAAGTTTAGTATACATACTACAAGAAAAAGAATGATAAATATTCAAAGACAATTAAAGAAAGAAGGCAAAGATTTTCGTGCATTTGAGATTCTTAATCTGGGTAAATATGAAAGACAATTTTACGTTGGTGTAAATCCTAACTTAAGAGAAGAAGAAAAGCAAAAACAACTTGAGCAAAAGGAAAAAGATTTTATAAGTTTAGTTTTATCTGCATATAAAGCTGAAAAATCCGAAGGATTTAATACTTTTAGCGGTAAAAAGAATTCCAGATTAATTGCTATCGGTCCGATAGATTTACCAGTATCTCGTTTATTTGTTGGAGAAATCATAAAAGAATGTTTAGAAAAGAAAATTACAAAAGTTGATGTCTTGGCTTTTGAATTTGAAATGGGATTATTCCCGAACATTCAAGAAGAAGCTAAAGAAAAAGGTGTAGATTTGGTATTAAAATACATTCCAAGAGATGTATTCGATAAAAAGGCAATTGAGAAAAACCAAGTAGTTTTTCACGATGTTTCTTATATTGAAGTAAAATCTAAAATCAAAAAACATTCAGTTTCTATTGAATTGTCGGATTTTTCCGTATATTATAGTCAAGATTCAATCGATAATGTATCAGAAAGTTTGAAGAATGGTAGTAATAAGATTACGGTTGACGGTGGCCAGATTGTAAAAATAAGTAAGGATAAAACGGGAATTATAACCAGAGAGTTTTTAACTAAAAAATGAAGTGATTGGATAGATTACTGAGCAGTTGATTTTAATTTTGAAAGTAAAAAGGAAATTATCAAAACAAAAAATGATAAAGGAGAAGTTGAAGAAAAATGAACAGGGGATTATATCTTTGAAAATGAATGACAAGACTTTAGAACCAAAAAGAAAAGAGATTTATTATTAGAAACTCCGTTTGTTGAAATTGCTCCGGGCAAAAGAAAAATTGCTATAAAAGTCGTTGATATTTTTGGTAACGATACTATGAAAATAATAGATATAAGTATATAAACTATGTCATTACATCCTAATTTTCCAAAATCACCATACGAAATATTAGATCCTTCAATTCGCTGATTTCCAGCAGATGAAAGTTTACGTGAACAAACGTATGAAAAGTTGCTACCACCATTGGTAGCCGAGTTAAGAAAAAGAGTAAAAGAATGAAGGGATGATAATTACAATGGTGCAAGCAAAACAAGCAAGGCATTATTAAGATGATGGTTCCAAACAGAGCACTTGATAGAAAAATCAAAAGGAGAGTTTTTTGATTTTAAGTATTACTTTGCTCAAAGAGAAGCAATTGAAACAATTATATATTTATATGATGTTATTAAAGTTAAAGATAAATATGACTTGATGAGATTCGATAGTACAGGAGTAGTTACTGCTAACAGATTTGATGAGACGTGGTTAAGATTTGTAATTAAAATGGCTACTGGCAGTGGAAAAACAAAAGTTTTAAGTTTGGTTTTGGCCTGATGTTATTTTCATAAGATGTACGAACCAAGTTCTAATTTGGCGAGGAATTTTTTAATTATAACGCCAAATATTATAGTTCTGGATCGTATCAGAGCTGACTTTGATGGACTAAAAATATTCTCAGAAGATCCTATTATCCCTGATAATGGCTTTGAGGGGTTTGATTGAAAAGATGATTTTCAAATGGTTTTGCATATCCAGGATGACATTAGCAATATTAAAAAAACAGGAAATATTTTTCTTACAAATATACACAGAGTTTACGAAAATGGCGATAAGAATTCAAGTTTTAATGACGAGAATACTTCAGATTACTTTTTGGGAGAAAAACCAGTTGGCAAAACAAATGAGTCAAAAGTTGATTTAGGGGATATTATTAGAAATATAGACGAGTTGGTAGTTCTTAATGATGAGGCACATCATATCCACGACCCTAAAATGGCTTGATTCAAGTCTATCGAAGATATTCATCATAAGTTACAAATGAAAAATAAATTTCTATCATTACAAGTTGATTTCACCGCAACACCAAAACATAATAATGGTGCAATATTTATTCAAACTATTACGGATTATCCGTTAGTTGAAGCAATATATCAAAATATAGTAAAGCATCCAGTTCTGCCAGATCACGTAAGTCGTGAAAAATTAGTGGAACAGCCAACATCTAACTATGTAGAAAGATATCGAGAGTATATTCATTTAGGATATACAGAATGAAAGAAAGTTTATGAAGATATGCAGAAGGTAAATAAAAAAGCCGTTTTATTCATAATGACAGATGATACAAAAAATTGTGATGAAGTAAAAGCGTTTTTGGAGAAAAATTATCCTGATTTACAAAACTCGATATTAGTTATCCACACCAAAGATAATGGTGAGATATCGGAATCAATCACCAGTAAAAGTGCTGATGAATTAACAAGACTTAGACAAGAAGCCAATACAATTGACCATTCGGACAATCCTTACAAAGTGGTGGTTTCTGTTTTGATGCTTAAGGAGGGGTGAGATGTTAAAAACGTAACAACCATTGTTGGCTTACGTGCATATAACTCTCCGTGCAATATTTTACCAGAGCAAACTTTGGGTCGTGGTTTACGTAGAATGTTTGCAGGGCAAAATGATATGGCAGAAAAGGTAAGTGTTATAGGCACAAATGCTTTTATGGAATTTGTCGAATCAATTAAAAATGAAGGAGTTGATCTTGAATACAGAGAAATGAATGAAAATAGTAAACCTCAAATGCCAATATTGATTGAGATTGATAACGGCAATGTTAAAAAAGATATTGAAAAATTAGATATTGAAATTCCAATATTGTCTCCTAGAATTAATAGAGAATATAAGAACCTATCATTAATTAATATTTCCGAAGCATCGTTTGATAAAATCAAAATTACCGCATTTACTAAAGAGGAGATAAAAAAGATTATCTTTCGAGACATTGTTACTAATGAAATAACCCACGAAGTTGATTTTGATTCTGATATTGTTCCTGATTATAGAAATGTTGTTAGTTATTTTGTAAAGAACATTATGAGAGACCTAAGATTAATCAGTGGTTATGATATATTATATGGTAAAGTAAAAGATTTTATCCAGGATGATTTATTTGGAAAGGTAGTTGATTTAGAAGATAAAAATATCTTAAGAAATTTGTCAGAATTGTCAGCTATTAAAACAATTATTAATACTTTTGTAAAAGAAATAAACCGATTGACTGTGGTAGATAAGGGAAACGCAGAAATACAAGATCATATAAAAATTAGCAAAACAAGACCTTATGTAACAAAAGACCAAGGTTTTATTATCCCTAAGAAAAGTGTTTTTAACAAAGTAGTTGGTGATAGCCATTTTGAACTGGAGTTTTCCAGTTTCTTAGAAGAATGTGATGATATAATATCGTATGTTAAAAACTCTTTTGCAATTCATTTCAAATTAGACTATTGTAATGCTGACGGCAATATCGCAGATTACTATCCAGATTTTATTATTAAAGCAACATCGAAAGAATGCTATGTTATAGAATTAAAGGGTAGAGAAAGCCTAGATGATATTAAAAAAGTTGAGCGGTTAAGACAATGGTGCGAAGATATAAATAAACTTCAAAATAATGTTAAGTATAAGATTATGTATATTAAGGAAGAAGTATGATTTACATACCAAGCTAAATTAAATAATTTTAGTGATTTAGTTAAGATTTGAGGAGAATAAATAATTAATTAAATAATAAAAAGTTAAGAATAATGACGCCCCAAGATAAAATTAGCATTGTGCTTAGTGGATTAAAAGATAAAAGTGAGATTAGCCCAAATTCAAAAATTGTAGAATTTAGGTTTAATTTTAATTTTCTTGCTTTGGGTATTTTAATGGCAAAAGATGAAGTAAACATTTTATTAAAATTAGAAAAAGAAGGTATTCTTAAATTCCATTTCCCCAAAATAAATACTTGGACTGGAGTATCAGCATCAAATGGGGAGATAACTAAGAAAGATGCCTTACTTCAATTAGGAGAGATAAACATTGAACTATTAGATGGTTTTAACGCATATTATAATAAGCATTGCAAAAAGAGATTGTCATTTTGATTATTAGAAAGTAAAACCTGACCATTACCAAGCCCAATTTATGAAATAAGAATATTTTGTATATGAGTTAGAAAATACTGAAAATGAACCGTTCCTACAATAGCAATGATTGGTGGTTTATTGATATATGATTATTCACGAGCATTTGGTAATATAAAAATATTGTATAATTATTTAGTAAGTTTGTTTATTAAATAGTTGAAATAAATTAAATAAAGCTTATGATTGATTCAAAGATCTTATTAATTATTGGTATGATATTTAATATATTATCTTCAGTTTCGTTATTATTTCCATATCTTTTTCGAAAATCAAACGTTAAGGATGACTTCATTACTTTTATGAATAATAAGGGTGATTATATTCAGAAAAAACATATTAAGGAAAACATTATAAGAATAGTAGGTTTTATATTATCTTTCATTGGTATTATTTTCCAAATCATAGTTATTAGAAGATAAAATATGTCGATAAAATTACAAAATACAAAAAAACAGCATTATATACCTAAGTTTTACTTAAAGTTATTTTCTGATGTAAAAGGATTTTTAGAAGTTTTTGATAAAGAAATTAATGAATTCTTAAAACCAAAAAGCATAAAAAGCATTGGTTGAAAAGATTATTTTTATAGTTTGGAAACTGGTAAAGAAGATGAGATTGGCCAGGTAGCAGAAAAATATCTTGGAGAGTGAGAGAATATAATTGCGCCCAAAATTCAACCTATTATTCAAAAGATCATTCAAGACAAGCACATAACGATTGATGATAAATGATGAGTAGCGGCTCTGCTAAGCCTTATATGATTGAGGGGTCCGGGAATGAGACAACAATTAAATGATATAGATGAAGAATGAGAAAAACAAACGTCAATAAGTAGAGAAATTGGTAATGCCACCCATTTACGAATGTTGGATATGATAAAGGAATTTGCTGATTTATTTCAAAAACAGCACTGATCAATATATGTATCAAAATGCGAGAGAATGTTTGTAACTGTTGACAATCCAGTTACAGAGTATTTTTTAGACCCTAAAACAATTTATGGAACTCCTTTTTTACGAAGAACTCATTATTTTTCTTTAACGCCTGACATTTTAATTATATGCAATTCGCCAAAAAGAAATGGAATCAAAACTATACATAAAAAGACTATTTTTGATGAAAATCATTTTGTGTTTGATTATAATATATTTGCGTCATCTTTCGAGTCAAATAAGAGAATTTATTCAAAAAATGCAAAAGAAATAGAGAAGGTGATAAATGCTTCAATGATTTCTAAACAAAAAATATTTAATGAATATATTACTAAAACTGTAAAATTTTAGAGTAATTATCCCAAGTTAATAATATATATTGGATTATTCATTAAAATAGTCCTGACTTCGTTGAGTAGGGCCTGCCAACTATTGACAAAAGTAAAGGGTTTTTAATTTGACTTAATAACTAAAATATGATATAATGAAAATATCATATTTTGTAGCTTAACAATGATAAATTATCTGATATATAAATAGGAGTTACTAATAATTGTTATTTATATATTAGATAATTTTGAAAATATATTATAAAGAGGAGTAAAATCATGGTAAGAATTACTTTAGTAGATGAGGTCGAGATTGATGTTGATGATTCTGACGAGGCAATAGCTACTTTTGGCGAGTTCAAGGTGGGTGATAAAGTGCGTTGCAATGGTTGTAAGTATGGTCCTTGTTCAGATATCGTCATAGCCGGCGTTACCCCAATGAAAGATAAAAAACCAGCAGTATTATGGGTTTATATGCCCGACGATGAAGGAATGGCTAGTTATTGTAATAATGGTAAATACGAAAAGTAAAATAAATTACCATTAAGAAGCTAAAAGGGTGGGAACAGTTCCACCTTTTTTATTTTACATATAGAGAGCTATTTATTATAGTTTAATAATATTTACCTTATTTCTCATAAAGAAAGTTCTAACTTCGTCTAGTCAGGCCTGCGAATAAAACACATTTTGAAAAGGTGTTTTTTTATTTGCAAAAGAATAGAGAAATATGGTATAATTTGTATATAATTAAAATTAATAACAAATAATGCATTTATCAATCCCATGGTATTTTTTTGTTTTACTATCATCAGCACTTTTTGCAATGAACAATATGATTGAAAAACATATCGTAGATAAGCGTATTGACAACCCGATGACCTTGACAATAGTAGGTTGTTTTTTAAGTGGATTGATCGGATTAATTCTGTTTATATTATTCCCCGTTTCGAGGTATATTAGTATTGATCAGGGGTTGTTATTATTACTTTCTGGAGCATCAGGTGTATTTTATCTAGTATTTTATTATAAAGCTTTAAAGCTTGAAGATGCTTCTTTGGTTATACCATTATTTAAATTTGAGTATGTTTTTGTTTTAGTACTCGGAGCAATTTTTTTGAAAGAATATCTGGTATTCAAACAAATTATTGGATTAATAATTATAATAATTTCTAGTTTATTTTTGGGTTGCAAAAATATAAAAACATTATTAAAGCCAAGAAAATCTTTTTGGCTAATGGCGTTGGCATCATTAATGATTGTAATATCAACCATTGCTTTTAAGGGAGTTACAAAAAATTATAATTTTTTAACAGGGATGGTGTATTCTTTACTTGGGGGTGGATTAATGGGGGTTGTTTTGTTGTGTGTGCCAAAGTATAGAAAAAATGTAATGAAAATAAATTATAAATCAATTGGCCCCATACTTTTATTAGACGATGCAATAGATATAGTAGCTAGATTTTGTTCTCGTTATGCTATAATGCTAACAACGGTTACTTATGTATATATACTTTCATCAGTACAATCTTTTTTTGTTCTGATTTATGGTGTAATTTTAACTTTATTATTTCCCAAAATAATTAAAGAAGATATAAGCCAAATGACTATAGCAAACAAAATTATTGTTGGATTAGTTATGTTTATAGGTATGTGGTTAGTTTATTTCTAAAAGTATTGACCGCTAATGTTAAGTTAGCACTATGGCAATATTTCTTAAATCTACAATATATATCAGGTTATGGATCAGAATAGTCCTTACTTCGTTGAGTATGGTCTGTAATTTGCAAAAGAATAAGGAAAAATGGTATAATATATACAATTAAAAAATTAATTTTAATTTTATGAGTAAAAAAATATTTATTGTTGTTTTTGCAATTTTATTAATGGCTTTATGTGGGTATATAGTTTACAATAATCAAAACAAAGATATTAAAAATACCGTAACAATTATAACGATTAAACCTAAACCCGTGACTATCCCAGTAGATACTATTTCGGATATAACTTATGAAGGATCTGGTACTTGCATAATGAAAAAATGAAAAGAATGATCAACCGATTGTGGTGGAGGAGTACCGTTCTATAAACCGCAATGTGGTCATTGGGTTGAGAGTCAAGCATATAGTGATGAAGATAAGGCATGTGTAACGGGAAAAGATTGTTGCTCAGGCGCTTGTGGTATAGGTTATAATAATAAATTAAGTTGTGTGGCAAGTGGGTCATGTTTTATCTCCTACATAGACAAGGATGGCAACCTTCATAACTCATCATGTAATCGGTAATTTTTGATTTTTTTGTTTTCGTTGTTTGACAATGGATGAAGAGAATAATAGATCAAGAATAAGATTATTCCTATTAATGGATAATTTGAAAAGATTACAAAAGACAATTTGAAATCTGTAGGGAGCTAAGACAATCAAAACACTATCTAATCAGATAATGTTTGTGGCTTGTGGTTATTCTAAATCTATAATATATGTTGGATTATTCGTCAGAATAGTCCTGACTTCGTTGAACAGGTTCTGCTCAAAAACACACTCAAAAAAGTGTGTTTTTATTTGCAAAATAATAGGGAAATGTGATATAGTATTGATAATTAATTATGTAAATTTTCTTTATGTTAAGATTGGAGCAAAAACAGTGGTTAAGTAATTTAAGTGATACCAAGACAATTAGCGTGATTCCTTATAATCCTAAGAATAGGTTGGTTTTTAATAAAATCAAAAAAGATTTAATAGATAATATCGGAAATGTTAGGGTTTCGCTTAGAGGATCAACTCTTTTAGGTATTTCTGGCCAAGGAGAAGTAGATTTATATATTCCCGTTGCCAAAAAGAATTTTAATATTTATTTGAAGAAGTTAATGAAATATCTTGGAGATCCTGGTAGTGTTTATGAGTTGAGAAGGGTAAGATTTGTAAAATATATTGATGATATAAAAATTGAGATATTTCTTATAAATAAAAATTCGAAAGATTGAATAAACGGTTGTAAATTTGAAAACTTTTTAAAGCATAGTCCTAAGTATTTAAATGAATACGAAAGAATTAAGAAAAAATATGATGGATTTTCAGTAAGGCAATATTATACAGTCAAAACCAAATTTATTAATAAAATCTTGAATAAAGTTTAAGGTTTTATTTTTGATAGTTTTTTGATTTGCAAAAGCATAAGAAAATATGATATAATAGGGATAATGAAATATTAAATTAATAATATGAAAGAAATTATTGGAATTATTGCAGTAATATTTACATTTGTAGGATATATTCCATATATTATGGATACTATAAAGGGAAAAACTAAACCACATATTTATAGTTGGTTTATTTGAGCTTTTATTACATTTATTATTTTTGCATTGCAAATTTCTGGTAAGGGCGGAGCGGGTGCATTTACAACTTTAGCCGCCGCACTTCTTTGTTTAACGATTTTTATTTTGGGATTAAAAAATGGGCATAAAGATATAACTAAATTTGATACTATTGCTTTTGTTATTGCTTTAGTAGCTACTGGAATATGAATTTTTGCAAAACAACCGGTGATTTCTAATATTTTAATAATTACGATTAATACATTAGCAAATTTACCTACTATTAGAAAATCTTGAAGTAAGCCTTACTCAGAAACTCTTTTTACTTGAGAGATGGGGGCAGTTCGCAATTTTTTAGGACTATTGGCTTTAACAAGTTATTCTCCGCTAACATGACTTTATCCCGTTACGAATTTCTTTATTAATATTGTTGTAAGTAGTATTTTGATTATTAGACGACAACAAATAAAAAACAATTAAATTAATAATATGAGAAATAAACGATGATATATTTTGTTAGTAAGCTTGATAATATTAATAGGTGATTATTTTATTTTTGCTAGACAAGATATAAATATTGTTACAAAATTGCCTTTATTTTATCGCTGGAATGGTTGGACTATTTTTTTTAGCATACTTGGCGTTTGGTGAGCTAAAACAATAACGGAAAGATACAGTGAAGAAGTGCCGGATGATGTAAAAGCTATCATGCAAAATTTATCTAAAGATCAAAAAATATATAGAGGTGATATAGGGGATCTGATAATTACAGATAATAGTGTTTTAATTAAAAGAGGAGAAAAAGGTATTGTTGCTTATCATAGGTTTGCTCTCAAGGACAGAATAATTCCATTTTCTGATATAGCATCTGTGCGACTTAAGAAAGGACATTTTATAGTAGCGGGATATATTTATTTTGTGTTGAAAAATCATGGTTTAAGATGATGACAACGGCCGATTTTTTATGAAAGATATATTTGTTTTCATCCTAGTAAAAATATGGAATTTGAAGAGGCTAAAAGAATTATAGAAAGTCATATCACTAATAGTAATCCTAAGTAATTAGAGTAAAATATTTTTATAACATATTTGAAAAATGTGTTTTTTGATTTTTTGATAGAAATATGATATAATTAAAGTAATAGAATAATTTTATAATTAGGCATGGAAAACGAAAAAACAGTATTAATTAGTGGGGCATATCTTTCGGGTATTGGCGAAACAATCCGAGATGAGTTTTTGAATATGGGATGGAATGTAATTGCGCTATATGAGCAAACTGAGAAAGACAAAGTGATTGAAAATATAGAGAGATTAACTTCTTTATTAGTTGATTTGACTTCATTTGAAAGCATACAACAAATGATTTCAAAATTACCAAAAACATTAAATGCCTATGTACATGCTACAATGTATTTTGATATGAAGCCTACTTTTGATCAAGAACTTTGAAGTAATACATTTCAAGTGAATGTTATTTCGGCGGTTCAGATTGTTGAAGCAATAAGACCAAAATTTATTTCTGGAGGATCTATTGTAGCTATCTCAAGTACCGAAGCTTTTATGGGATCTTATGGATCGCCAGCTTATAGTTCTTCTAGAGCAGCGATGCATAATTTAGTTAAATCATGAGCAAATAAATATGGCAGTGAAGGGATTAGAGCCAATGCTATTGCTGCTGGTTGAATTGGTGGGGTAATGGATACAGACGAAGTTTTTAATAAGTCTAGAAGAATAACTCCATTAGGAAGATTAGGAGATCCTAAAGAGATTGCTAAGACTGTTAAATTTTTATGCTCGGATGAATCAAGCTTTATAAATGGTTCAGTAATAACTGCTGATGGAGGGTATTCTAATGTTGATACAGTATCCAAGTTTGAATATCAGAATTATATTGCTAAAGTTGATTTTGAAAGATTTACAGCAGAATTTATTACTAAAAGAGCATCGAATGGAGACGAGATTTGAGCTGTTTCGAAAATGTTTAAGAATGAATGAGAAGATACAGAAGAAATTCAACAATTTATGAAGGATCAAATTGCTGCAACAAAGCGAGGAGCAGTTGTAAATAGAATTTTTATTATTCCTGATTGTAAGTATTCTAGCGAAGAACCTGTATATAAATTTCATCTTGTAAATGAAAATATTAATGGTTATGTAGTAGAATATAATAGTCTTAAAGAGAATGAGCCAGAGTTATTTGATATGTTTGGTGATGGTGTCACAGCATTTAATGAAGAGCTTTTAATATTTGATAAAGCAGATAATAATAGCAAAGGTGCTCGTGGAGTTCTTGTAACTGAGGGCAAGAAGATTTCAGCGCTTAGGGTTGGTTTTGAAAGGCTGTTAAAGCTTTCAAAAAAAATTGCTTAAAAACAAATTGTTGTTTTTAATGTATAAAAAATTTAAAAATGTGATATACTATGTATAATAAAATATTAAACTGAACAATATGTTAATAAAATTTATCTATACTTTGTTTTTAGCTTTGTTGATTGCTTTGTTTGTAGGATTAGGTATTGAAAGTTTTTATCAAGAGCCTAAAGCTCCTGAATATCCAATGAATACAATTATGGAAAAACAACCTGGATGCGAACCAAATGTAGAGCAACAAAAATTAGAAAAGGAATATACCATATTACGGGACAAATATACAAAAGAATTAAAGACATACAATAAAAATGTTTCTATTGTTTTGCTAATAATTGCTATTGTAATTTTAGTATTGAGTTTGACTTTTATGACTAAGATTAAAATGATTTCTGACGGAATTCTTTTGGGTGGGGTATTTACTACTGCTTATGGAATTATTAGGGGGATTATGAGTGATAGTTCTCAATTTAGATTTTTGATTGTAACAGTTGGATTAACAATTGCTTTGGTATTGGGGTATATGAAATTTATTCGTCCCAAAGAAGAAAATATCTTAAATTAAAACAATAAAATATGTTAGGAAAAGTAACCATTGTGGTTGGTGGGCAATTTGGCTCTGAGGCAAAAGGAAAAGTAATTTCATTTTTAGCAAATGAAATTGATATTGCTGTTAGAACTGGAGCTCCAAATGCCGGACATACAGTCATTAAAGATGATAAAGTTTATAAATTACAACAAATTCCATCAACTTTTTTAAATCTTAATTGTATTTTATGTATAGGGGCGGGTGCAATAATTGATCCCGGAATATTACAAAAAGAAGTAGAACTTACTAATACCAAAAATAGATTGTTTATTGATTTTCAAGCTGGAATTATTGGCAAACAACATCCATTGCAAGAAGATAATCTTGTTAGAAATATTGGTAGTACGGGTACTGGTTCAGGAGCTGCTCTTATAGATAGAATATGAAGAGATAAGTTTAAGTTAGCAAAAGATATCCTAAAAGATTTTCAATTAAAAGATGTTGCAGAAATTGTTAATAAGGGTATTAATGAGGGCAAGAATATTTTAATTGAAGGAACTCAGGGCTTTGGTTTATCGCTTTATTATGGTGCTTATCCTTTTGTTACTTCTAGAGATACTACAGCTGCTAATTTTTTAGCAGAGGTTGGTATTTCGCCGATGGTAGTAACTGATATTATTCTTGCCATTAGAACTTTTCCTATAAGAGTTGCGGGAAATTCTGGGCCACTTCCTTACGAAATAACATGAGAAGACTTATCTAAACATATTGGTAAAAATATCGAAGAAAGAACGACGGTAACTAATAATATTAGACGAGTAGCCAAAATTGATCTAGAAATTATTAAAAGGGCTATTATGGTAAATCGACCAACGCAAATTGCTTTACAATTTTTGAATTATCTTTTTCCTCAAGATGAAAACAAGAATGATTGAAATACGTTAACCCAAGAAGCTAAACAATATATAGAAGGATTAGAAAGGGAATTGGGAGTTCCAATTACCCTTATTGGTACTAGCAAAAATCCAGAGGGTATGATTGATCGAAGAAATTTTAATAGTAAATAATAGGGCTTATTTAATTAATATTGATTAAAATTTCAATAGTAGTTTTTTTGATTTGTAGAAAACAAAAAAATATGTTAAAATCCTAGTATTAAAGAAAACAACTAAATTAAAGATTTTTATGAAAATAGTAGTATTGGGAAATGGGGCTTGAGGTTCAGCTATGTTCTCAATAATAAATTCAAAGAATAAAGATATTTCTTATTGAGATGAAAAGCATAAAATTGCTTTGGCAGATGTGTATGTTATTTGTTTACCAGTGCAAGTAATGAGGAGTGCTTTAAAAAGAGCAAAATTTGAAAAGGGTAGAAAAATTGTAATAGTTAATTGTAGCAAAGGAATTGAAAAGAAAACCAATAAATTACCCTTTGAGATAATTTCGGAAACAATAGTCAGTGATTTTAAATACTATACTTTGATTGGTCCTAGCTTTGCTAGTGAAGTAAAGGCTAAGCAACCAACTATTGTAAATATTGGATATATAAATAAATGCGACAGTAAATTAATTAAGCAATTGTTTGTTACTGAATATTTTAGAGTTAAATTCTCTAAAGGAGTAAAAGAATTAGAATTATCGAGTGCACTAAAAAATGTTTATGCAATTCTTTGCGGAATAGGTGACGGTTTGGGTTACGGTTATAATACTAGGACTTTAATTATCAGCAGTGCTATTCAAGAATTGTATAAGATTATTAATTTGAAGAGGGCTGAAATAGTTGGAACTATTGGCGATTTGATTTTGACTTGTAATAGTGACCAAAGTCGTAATTTTAAATTTGGACAATTAATAACTAAATACAAAATTAAAGAGACTTTAGTAAAAGTTGGAGCAACGGTTGAAGGGTTGGGAACAGTTGATTCAATTAAGATGTTTAATAAGCCGTTATTAAATTTTGTGGCTGAAGTTGTAAAAAAAGATAATCCTAAGAATGTTCAAAATATGTTTAATGAATTTTTAAATAAACTATAAAGAATTTAAATATATGAGAGACGAAGAACTTAGAAAAATTAAAGATGAAGTTTTGGTTTGCAAGCAATGTTGTTTGTATGAAGATAGAATACAAGGCAAATTCTATCCAGTAATTGGGCAGGGAAATCACCAGGCGAAAATTATGTTTGTCGGCGAAGCTCCAGGATTGCAAGAAGCCAAAACAGGAAGACCTTTTTGTGGGACAGCCGGAAGTATTTTAACTGAATTATTAGAATCTGTTGGAATTAAAAGGGAAGAAGTATACATTGCTAATTTATTAAAATGTCGTCCGCCAGGGAATAGAGATCCATTATTGGATGAAATTAAAGTATGTTCGAGTTTTTTAGAAAAACAAATTGAAATTATTCAACCAAAAGTAATTTGTCCTTTAGGAAGATATTCAATGAAATTCTTAATGGAAAAATTTGGATTAGCTGATAAAGTAGAAGGAATTAGTAAAATTCATGGCAAGGTGTTTGAAAGGAAGAATGGAATTGAAAATATTACCATAATACCTTTTTATCATCCAGCGGTAGTTGCATATAATCCAGAAATGAGAGATACTTTAATGAATGATTTTAAGGTTTTAGAAAAATTTAAATAATATATATGGAACCATTAGCTTCTAAAATACGTCCTAAGAATTTAGATGAATTTATAGGGCAAGATCATTTAGTTGGGGTTGGAAAACCATTACGAATGGCTATTGAGAATGGCTCAATGTTTTCATTTATCTTATGAGGTCCGCCAGGGGTAGGCAAGACAACTTTAGCTAAGATCTATGCTAAGAGTTTAAAGGCAGACTTATTTGAATTATCAGCCGTATCAGCTGGAAAAGATGATATTCGTAAGATTGTGGGCAATGGGAATTTAATTAGAAAGATTTTGTTTTTAGATGAAATTCATAGATTCAATAAAGCTCAACAAGACTTTTTGTTACCGTATGTAGAGAGTGGTGAATTGACTTTGATTGGGGCAACAACTGAGAATCCAAGTTTTGAAGTTATTGCCCCGTTGTTATCAAGATGTAGAGTTTTTGTATTGAATGAGTTTTCGGATGAAGAGATGTGAAAGATTATCAAAAGAACAAAAGTTAAGATGGATAAGAAGTCTATTGATTGATTGATTATGATGGCTAATGGAGATGCTAGACAGGCAATTACGGTACTCGAGAATTGTTTAGAATTATATAAGGAAATAAATATTGAGAATTTGATAAATACATTACAATCAAAATTTTTAAGATATGATAAGAAGTCTGACGAACATTATAATCTAATCAGTGCATATATTAAGAGCTTGAGAGCTAGCCAGGTAGATGCAGCTTTGTATTACTTAGCTAGATTAGTTGACAGTGGGGAGGATCCAAAATTCATTGCTAGACGGATGGTTATCTTTGCGAGTGAAGATATTGGGATAATGGTGCCAACAGCTCTGGTAGTGGCCAATGCGGTGTTTAGGGCAGTAGAAACTATAGGATATCCTGAAGCTCAAATTAATTTAGCCCACGGAACGGTGTATTTAGCTAATTGCAAAAAAGATCGAACAGCTTATGAAGGGTTCTTTAAGGCTATGGAAGATGTTAAAAGTTTTGGTAATTTACCAATACCTTTGAAGATTAGAAATGCACCAACGAAATTAATGAAGGATTTGAATTATGGCAAGGGGTATGATAAATATGATGAAGGAAGCTATTTGCCAGATAAGATTAAGAATAAGAAATACTGAATTAATAAATTAAAAAATTTAGACTAATAATCATGAAAATATGTTTTGTATTGGGAACTAGGCCAGAGATAATTAAGTTGTATTCTTTAATTAAATATTGTGATGATAAGAAGTTGAAGTATTTTGTAGTCCATACTAATCAACATTATGATAAGAATATGGATGATATTTTCTTTAAAGAATTGGGGTTGAAAAAAGCTAAATACAATTTAAATATTGGATCAGGAACTCAAGGTGATCAAAGTGGCAGAATGCTAATCGAAATAGAAAAAGTTTTAATTAAAGAAATACCAGATTATGTTTTTGTACAGGGAGATACTAATACGGTATTAGCTGGAGCATTGGTTGCTAGTAAATTGCATATTAAAGTTTGTCATGTAGAAGCAGGATTACGAAGTTATGATAGAATGATGCCAGAAGAAATAAATAGAATTATTGCCGATCATGTTTCGGATTATTTGTTTTGTCCTACTAAAAAACAAGCTGATATTGCTATAAGCGAAGGGATTGATAAGAAGAAGGTGTTTGTTACTGGGAATACAATAGTTGATGCAGTTTTGAAATGTGAGAAATTAGCAGATACAAAATCAAAAGTTTTAAAGAGGTTGGGGGTTGAGAAGAACAAATATATATTATTAACTTGTCATAGGCCAAGTAATACTGATGATAAGAATAATTTTGAAAATATTATAAAGGGTATCAATAATATTTGTGAAAAAGAAGGTTTGAAATGCATTTTTCCAATGCATCCAAGATTGAGTAATAAGAAGGAGTTTATGAAGAAATTCAGTAGTATTATAGTTTGCGAACCTTTGGGGTATTTGGATTTATTGAAATTACAAAGAGATTCAAAAATGATATTTACTGATAGTGGTGGAATACAGGAAGAATCCTGTATATTAAAGAAAAAATGTGTTATACTAAGATTAAATACTGAAAGGCCAGAGACGGTCAAGGTTGGTGGGGCAGTATTATTAAAAGAAATTTCAATGAAAGAAATTCTAAGAGTATATAATCTTTTAATTAAGAAAAGTGTTTCTTGATCAAATCCTTTTGGGGATGGAAAGACGGCTAAAAAAATATTTAAAATATTAAAAAAATAATATGAAAAAAATATTTTTTGTAATTTTAATAGCGATTTTTATACTTATTGCTGGCTTTATATATTTGTATGAAAAAGGTAATACGGGTATTAAAATATCTTTTATTGAAAATATAAAGAGCAAAAATCAAGAAAGAAGGGAAGTGAAGACAATTGACGGAAATTATTTATCGCAATTGACTGTTTCTGATACTAAAAATATTAAGGGGAAGAATTTTCAAGTAATTACTGGGTGGGTTAATGCTAATGATATTAAAATTTCTAATTGACAAGCTGTATCATTGTTGTATGGGGAGATAGAAGAAGATGCCTGAAAATACAAAGAAACTATACTTATAGATATGGCCAGAGTTTTTGTGCTGGAAAATGACAAAGAAAGAATATTAAATAAAGATGATTTAATGACAATTCAAAATGACAGAATGTGGACTTTTCAATATATGTATAAAATTAGTGATCCTTATGAAGATAATAAATTGGTTTTGCAAAGACCAAGTATTGAAGAAAAACAATTAGTAGCCAATTGATTTGCTCAATATATTGATAGATTGTATGATGACAGACAAGAAGAAATACAATCTTGAGATAGGTTGGTTGTTATAAAACCAATTGGTTTTCAAGGAATCAAAGCTATAAAGGATTACATGTCTATTCATTCTTATGGTTTTAATTATATTTTAGGGATGTTTGATAGGAATGTTTCTGTTTTAGATTATAACTATGAAAATCCTGAAAATCATATTGTCATAAATAATATATCTAAAGAATTGCCATTTGAAATGAATAGTATTGTAGATAATAGAATTGTGGGGAGTTATGTTTTTAAAGGCAATTATTTATGTTCTAATTTTAATGATTTTTGTTTTTTTAAAATTGACAATATAGTTTTTGATAGTAAATTTATTTTTGATGAGACTGATAATACTATAAGAATTCCTGGTTTTAGTATTGTTGATTTAGAATTTAAAGAAGATGTTGACGTGGCAAATAATGTAATCTTTTCTATTGAAAAAAATGATAAAGATACTCATTATTATATCTCAAGACATAATAGTATTTTACAAGATATTGGAAAAGTAAAAATTAATGTTGATAAATTTATTAAGACTAATAAAGAATTGAATTTAAGATTGGAAAAACTGAATACTAAAGGTACGGAAATCATTTTTAAGGGAGAATACAACTTAGTTACTGGAGGAGAATTGGTTTGCAAGAGTATTTTTAATATAGAAAGATTGAATTACTTGGATTGTATTTTATATGCTGATTCACTAGAATTGCAAAGGGTAGATGGTCAAGAAAGTAATTAAAAAATAATTTATTATACTTTAATTATGAAAAACAAAATATTTATATATTTAATCGTAGCAATAGTTATTATCTCGGGAGGATTATTAATTATTAATAATTCAAGGCTTGAGGTAAATAACAAAATTGAAATTAGTAATACGGTTGGTAAAGCTAATACGGTTTTAAATTACAAAGGTAATTATTATGATTTAATGCTTAGTAAAGGGAAAGCAATGATGAATAACAAGCTATATGATGTTTATAATGGTTGAATATCTCCATATTATGATCAGGCTAATTTTTATGATACCGGAGTTGATATTAGTGCTTATAATAATGGTGATAATTTTATTGGGTCTGACAAAGCTGATACTTATGATGGTGTAACTGCAAAATTGGATAAGGTATTTATTATGGATAATGGGGTGGAGCGATTGATTAACTTTGAAGATCAATTAGTTATAAAAGAATCTGGTTTTTTTACTTTTAAAGCTTTTTGTGAAGTTGAAGCAAAACCATTAGGTTTTTTTGGTCGAGTTGCTAAGGCTTGTCCAGATTTGGGTCCTTCATATTTACAATGCGAAAAAATAGTGTTTCAAAAACCTAATGAAGGAGAGTCTTTAAATTTTAAAGCCAAAAGTTTTTATGATGATTTTGACTCTGATGAATTTAAAATGGGAATTATACCTGAGCAAAATCAGGGAATGCAATCTATTGAATTTACTATTAAAGGTGATATTAATAAATTAGTAACATATATACCTGCAAGTGTAAGTAAATATCAAAATGATAATCGTGATTGAATTTTTGCTAAAATTGATGGCTTGGATCCAATTGCTACTAAGTATAAGGATTGAATCTATGATTTAGATAAAACAATGGTTGCTAATTATGATGTTTCAGGAAAATATTTATGTTCACCATTCAATGAATTTTGTTTTTTGAAATTGGAAAAATTAATTGTTAATTTAAATTTGAAGTTAGACGAAGACAAAAATATTGTTTTTGATAATTTTTATTATTTCAATTCTAAATTATTCAATGAACCAATGTTAAAATATGTTGAGGGAGATTGGGTATTATCAATAGCTAATAATGGGGAATGATTAAAAACTTTGAATATTGATGTTGTTGGATATATTGATAGAAATAAACATTTAGAATCAATGGCAGAAGAATCAGGAATAGATAATTATCACAGTGTTTATGGTAAAATGTTTAAGGATGATTATACAGTAGAAACTTCTGGCCAATTCAATTGTGGGAACTTATATGATATAATCAAAAGTGGGATTATAGAATGTATGGTTAAGCCAGACAAGTTTTATATGGAGATTACTCCAAAGTTTGGAGTAACTAATGAAACTTTGCCAGGATTTAGCGCTACAAGTTCAGAACAAAGTTCTAAAGATAATCAATAAATAACTAACAATGAAAAATATATTCTTGGTATTATCAATTTTAATTAGTTTAGCAGCTTATATTGCTGGTATTTATCGAATTATAAAGGGTAATTTTCGCCCACAAAGAATGACACGTTTTTTATTAGCTTTTTTGGCGTTAATATTCGTAATGGTATTATGAGCTCAAGGAGACAGAAATGCTTTGTATTTAGCTTTGGTCATGTTTTCATGTAATTTTATTGTATTTGTTTTGTCAATTAAAAATGGGATAGGAGGAACTACAAGATTGGATATGGTAGTTCTGTTTATGGCAATTTTTTCATTGATAGTGTGAAAAACAACGGATAATCCTGTTTGGGGATTAGTAATGTCTATTATGACTGATTTTGTTGCAATGGTGCCAACAATTGTAAAATCATGAGTTTTACCGGGTACTGAAGAATGATGGTTCTATATTTCAGGAACTTTTTCAGGGGTATTTAATGTTTTGTCGATATCAGTTTTTACTTTTGCTACATTAGCTTTTCCGGTGTATATTTTTTTGGTATGTACCACTACGGGGTTGATAATAATTTTTAGAAATAAATATTTAAAAAAATAATATGAAACAAATATTTTTGGTATTATCAGTTGTAATAATTTTATGATCCTATATATTAGGAATTTATAGTATTATAAAGGGTAATTTTCGTCCGCAAAGAATGACGAGATTTTTAATACTAGTATTTTCTACAATCTATGTGGTATCATTATTAGCTCAGGGTGATAGAAATGCTATTTGACTAGCATTAGTATCATTAATAAGTACTTTGATAATATTTTTGTTATCAATTAAAAAAGGCATGGGTGGGGTTGCTAAGCTAGATATAACAGTATTGATAATGGTAATTTTCTCAATAATTGTTTGAAAGACAACTAATAATCCAGTTTTGGGATTAACTATGTCGCTAGTAGCTGATTTAACTTCATATATTCCTACGTTTTTAAAGGCTTGAAAATTTCCAGAAACAGAAGAGTGAAAGTTTTATGCATCTTTTGTTTTGGCAAATTTTTTAAATCTTCTATCAATTTCTAATTACACTTTTGGTAAGGTTGTTTTGCAATCGTATTTATTTGCAGTGAATGCTTCCATAATTTTAATTGTAGTTTTACGAGGATGTGTATTGAATAAATCTAAAAAGATATAACAATGAAATTAGAAGAATTCTTAATTTTAAATGTTACTCCATATTTTTTGGAAAGAAATGAAGAGTGATTTAAAGATAATACTGAAAAACTGAAGAATGCAATTAAAAGACAATCGTGATTTGGTGGTAAGGGGTTTGTAGTATACAAGGGGCAAAAGATTGTTCAATCGGTTTTAATTAAAACTATTAATGATTTGAATTTTGAAAAAGTTGGTTTTGTGAGATTCAAAGGGGAATACAGTGTTCGAGGGAATATTGTAGATATTTTTACTTTGAATTATTTAAAGCCTATAAGATTAGAATTTGTAGGAAATTATATTTCCGAAATTGAATTCATGAGTGTTTTAGAATTAGAACCAGAATATATCAAAAGAAGAGAGAAGATTTTGAAAAGCCTACCAGAATTAAAGAATTTGAGAGAAGGTGATTATGTGGTCCATTTGGATCATGGGATCGGTATTTTTCGTGGGTTTGTAGAAGAAGATGATAATAGGTATTTTAATATTGAATATGCACCACCAAGTAATAGTACAAATTTTGATAAACTATTAGTTCCAATATCAGCTAGTGATAAGCTGAATTTGTATTATGGTTTTGATAAGCCGATGATACATCGGCTATCAACTCAAACTTGATTTAATACTAAAAAGAAGATCAAGGAAGATTTGATTAAGTTAGCTGGGGAATTATTAAGGCTATATGCGAAGGTGAATATTGCTAAGGCACCAGTATTAGAGAGTGATAGTTATTTGGAAAAGGAATTTCAAAAAACTTTTGATTTTGAAGAGACACCTGATCAAGAGAAAGCAATTAATGATGTTTTGAAAGATTTAGAAAAAAGCGAACCGATGGATCGCTTGGTTTTGGGTGATGTGGGCTTTGGGAAGACCGAAGTTGCTTTAAGGGCTTCCTTTAGGGCGGTGATAAACAAAAAGCAGGTGATATTATTAGCGCCAACTACAATATTAGCCAAACAGCATTATGAAAGTTTTAAATTAAGAATGAAAGAATTTGATATTAAGGTTTCGATGTTATCAAGATTACAAAAGCCAATTGAAACTAAAAAGGTTTTGGGTGATGCTCGGAATGGGAATGTGGATATTATCATTGGTACTCATAAGTTATTAGGAAAGTCAATTGTATTTAAAGATTTAGCATTGATGATTATTGATGAAGAACAGAGATTCGGAGTAAAACAAAAAGAAAAATTACGAAGTCATTATGAGAATGTCCATATTTTGAATTTATCAGCAACACCAATTCCAAGAACTTTGAATATGGCAATATCGGGTTTTAAAAAAATGTCTAATATTTTGACACCACCAATAAATCGTCAGGAGATAAAGACGTATATATTGCCATACAAAGATGAATTGGTTTTTAATGCAATTAATGATGAAATCAAAAGGGGAGGACAGGTTTTCTATATCCATAACAGGGTTATGAATATATATCATGAAGTGGTTAGATTACAGAAGTTGTTACCAGGGGTCAGTATTGATTTTTTACATGGACGATTACCAGAAAAACAAATACTAAGAGTAATTGATGATTTTAGAGATAATAAAATTCAGGTATTGGTTACTACAGTCATTGTTGAAAATGGATTGGATCTGAGCAATGTAAATACTTTGATAGTAGATGATGCTACTAGGTTTGGATTATCGCAATCGTATCAATTACGAGGAAGAATTGGTAGGGGGATTACCAAAGCTTATGCCTATTTTCTATACAGCAAAGATTTGAAAGACAAAGCTAAACAAAGATTAGAAGCTTTGAAAGAAGCGAACTACTTAGGAGCAGGGTATCAAATTGCTATGAAGGATTTAGAATTAAGAGGGGCTGGGAATATATTAGGGAAGGAACAATCGGGGAATATCAATAAGATTGGGTTGAATTTGTATTGTCAGATGTTGAACGAGACAATTGAAAATTTGAAGGGAGAGAAATAAAAAAGGGCCTGGCCGAGCCGGTGTCCTTTTTTAGTTTTTTGTTTGTTGAAATTTTAGGCTAGGGGTCAATGGCATAATGAAAGTTTACCCCCTGTATTAATTAATTTGTTTAATCTTTGTATCTTGTAATTTAGTTAAGAATTTCATAGTTTTAATGATTTTAATATATCATATTATTGTTTATGAGTCAAATGCAGGGGCACCTCGACTCGAACGGGGATCCACGGTTTTGGAGACCGTTGCTCTA
>CAZUBO010000007.1:0-37512 GCA_964618955.1 uncultured Candidatus Saccharibacteria bacterium
AATTTTCTTAAAAAATAACTATGTTTAAAATATTTGAAAATTACAAAGATTTAGTTACTTTGTTTTCATTAAAAGAAGATGGTCCTATGAAGATTACTGATGATAATCGTAATTTTGATAATCGTTCAAAGTTTTTAAATAAAAACAATATTAATGAAAACGATTTATATGTCGGGCGGCTACAACATACCAATAATGTAGAAGTTGTAAAGACAAAAGAAACCAAGATGTTTTTTAATTGTGATGGTTTGATTACTAATCAAATTAATTCTTACCTAAGTTTTACTGTTGCCGATTGTACCGCTATTTATCTTTTTGATCCCGAAAACAAAGCTATTGGCCTATTACATGCTGGCTGAAAAGGTTTGAAAAGCGAAATCATCAAAAATGCAGTTGAATTAATGAAAATTAATTTTAATTCCAAAGTAGAAAATATTTTAGTAGGTGTTTCGGCTATCATGTGTTCTAAATGTTATGAAGTTTATCCTGAGTTTATGGATAATTTTCCTAATTATCCAAACGCTTTTATCCAAGAGAACGGTAAGATATTTTTTGATTCAAAATATATCATTTCATCTCAATTGTCTAATCTAGGCATTAAGAACGATAATATTGAATTTATAGATGAATGTACGTATTGTTTAGCTGATAAATATTTTTCTTATCGTCGAGATCAGTATGGCTGTGATCCTCAGGATATAAATGCTATGATGGCTGTCTTTGGTATTAAAAATTAAAATATTTAACATGAATAATATATCTCCCCTAGAAGCTTTATTAATTACTCATCTTGTTTTTGATTGATGAATTCAGACTGCTTGGCAAGCTTTTAATAAAGAAAGCAATATTAAGGCTTTATTAATTCATAGCGGTATTTATACTTTGGGTTTTATTCTTCCTTTTTCATATTATCATTTTAGTTTTTATTGGTTAATTTTAATTTTTATTAGCCATGTAGTATTAGATAAACGTCAATTTTTAAAAGACCTTAAAGGGCTAAACAATGTTAAAACTTCAGATAATTACACTTTAACTTATTTAACTATGTTAGATCAAACTTTGCATATTTTTGTTTTGTTTTTAATCGTTTTGTTAAGCTAAATATATGACTAAAAAACTATTAAGAATTTCAATTTTTGTAATTTTTGTTTTCATTTTTGTAATTATTAGCATTAATATTAGATTTCATTTTCCGAATTCAAAAAACAATACCAAAATTGATATATCTTTCAATCAGACAAAAGATATTTTGTATTTTGCCTATGGTTCTAATATGAATATAAATCAAATGAACAATCGTTGTCCTAATGGTTTTGAGAAATATATTAACAATGTTTTAAGTGATTATGTTTTAGGTTTTGACCAATCTGGCTATGCCAATATTAAAGAACAAGAGGAAAGTTATGTTCCGGGTGTTGTTTACAAAATTAGTAAAGAGTGTTTAAAAAGTTTGGATAGTTATGAGGGCTATCCTAATCACTATAATCGTTTAATTGTTTCGTTGTATGATTTTAGCACCAGAACTGCTTTAAAGTCTTGAGTATATATTCAACCGCCAGAAAACTTTGGGGGTGTTCCCAATAAATCCTATCTAAATATTATTATCGCTGGTGCAGAAGAAAATAAATTATATAGTAATTGAATTAATTATTTAAAAGAATATACTCCTAGTTTGAATTGAACGGAGTATGTAAGAAATAACAAATAAATATGTCTTCTAAAATCATTGAAGTTGTTTGCCAATGCGGACAGAAAATAGCTAAATATGAAAAAGTAAAATCTGGTTTTCTAATGAAAATGTATTTAGATAAAATTTTAGTTGATTATACTAATAATTTGTCTAACCAACGTTTTAATTTAGAAGATGAAATTTTTTGTCCAAATTGTAACAAACGTATTGCTACTATAAAAATGATTCATGGTCGTTTAGCTGCTAAAATTAACCATGGAGTTGTTAAAAAAATTTCAACCTAAAACATTTGACAAAATACAAAAATATAGTAAATTGTATTTAGATCAAAGGAGGGAAAAATGAGAAAACTTTTAAAGGATCGTGAATTTTGGCTGGCCTGCGGGCCAGTTATGATAGCCGTTGTGGTTATCATAATTCTGGCTAGTTGCTGGCTAGCCAATGAAAAGAGGGTTTATCATCACCCTCTTTTTACAATTGCAAAAATAACAAAAATAGAGTACATTAGTATTAGTAGTATTTACTTATTAGAGGAGGTAAAAAATGAAACATTATAATCAGTCAATAGAAGTATTGTTAATAATACTTCTATCAGTGTTTACCTTCCTAGCCTTGACCGGAAGGTTGAACTTTGGAGGAATACCCAGTATTCCTCCTTTTTTAATTTTGCTATTTTACATTTTTAAAAATTATGTTACAATATTTATATATAAAAATATTAAAATTTTAATATGCCCAAAGGAACTAAAAGTATGTTTACAATAACTTTAGTTTTTGTATTTTTTATTTTTCTATTGTTCATTATTCCATCTGGTTTTGTTTCAGGCGACATTTCCAATATCATTACTATTTGTACTTTTGTCCTAGCAATTTTGTTGGGTTTTTTTATTGCTGCTAGTTTGTCAAACTATTTAAGTTTGCAAACTTTATCTGCTGAAGAAACTGCTAATTTTATTGCTCTATATCATGCCTATCAACTTTTAGATTCAAAATTAGCAGAAGAAATAAAAGCTAAAATTGATGAATATATTATTTATTCTTTTGATTTTGAATTTATTGACTATATGGACAATACTTGAAATCATTTTAATCACGTTATCGACGTGGTTAAAAAAATCAAAGACAAAAGCGGCTCAATATTTGAAAATATTTTAAATATTCAGACCAATATGTTATTAACTCGTCAAAAGATGGTTGTAACCTCTCGAAAGATTATGAGCTTTAGTAATTGATTCATTCTATTCATTCTTTCTATTGCTCAGATTCTTTTGCTTTATTCTATTCGTACTAATTCTTTACTATCCTCCTTTATTACCGTCATATTATCTTCCGCTAATATCTTAACTTTGATACTATTAAAAGATATTGATGCTAATAATTTTGCTGAATTGCCTTTTGCCTATAATGTCTTTCAAAGAGTTTTATCCGAAATAGGAGTTTTACCATATTATTTGGATGTCGATATTAAAGAAAAAAGAATAAAACCAACTGAAGCTGCCTATAGAATAGGTTATTGAAGTGAAAAGTTTTATGAGATAGAGAATCGTCATATTGAAATAATTAATAAATAAATTAATATATACATTATGAAAAAAAATATTCTTCTGGTAATTTTTATTATTATAGCTCTAGTTGTTGTGGCTATATTTCTTAAAAGATCACCTAAAACTAATACTAAAGTTCCCAAGGTAACTTCCACTACTCTTTTTCAAACATTAGAGACTATACCTCAGACTAATCCTTTTAAGACCGATGTCAATCCATATAATTCATATAATAATCCTTTTAAATAATTAATTATGAAAAAATTAATTTTATTGTTTTCTTTTGTCTTTTTGTTTTTTGGCTTAATTACTAAAGCTCAAGAAGCTACTAAATTTCCAATCAAAGAACTTGGAAATTGCGCTGATAAAGAAGCTTGTAAAACTTTTTGTGATAAAAAAGAGAACATGCTAGTTTGCATATCTTATGCTGAGAATAATGGCTTGATGTCTAAAGAAGAAGCTACTGTTACTAAAAAGATAATTCCTGATTTGCTTAATAACAAAACCCCTGGTGGTTGCAAGAATTTTAAGGAATGTAATGAATTTTGTAATGGCAAAGTTGATGGTATGGAAGAATGTATTACCTTTGCTAAGAAGAATGACTTGTTATCAAATGATGAATTAAAAGAAGCTGAAAAAATATTAACAGCTCTCAAGAATGGAGCTAAGCTTCCTGGGGGTTGCAAAGACAAAAAATCTTGTGAGTCTTTCTGTGAAGATCCTCAGAATATTGATTCTTGTTTAAGTTTTGCTGAAGCTAGCGGTATGATGTCTCCAGAAGAATTAGCTGATGCCAAGAAAGTAGTTCCTCTAATGAAAGCCGGGAAGATGCCTGGTAATTGCAAGAATAAAAAATCTTGTGATGAATTTTGTAATGATCCAGCTAATGCGGATATTTGTATAAACTTTGCTATTGAAGCTGGCTTTATTGATAAGTCCGAAGCCGAGATTGTTAAAAAAGTTGGCTCTACTGGTCCTGGTGGTTGTAAGGGTAAAAAAGAATGTGAAAACTTTTGTTCTCAAGAATCTAACCAAGAGACTTGTTTTAATTTTGCTGCTGAAAAAGGTTTAATTTCTCCTGAAGAATTGAAAAATGCCAAAGAAGGGGCTAGTAAAGTTATAGAAGGGTTAAATCAACTTCCTGGAGAAGCCAAAACTATTGTTGAAGGTTGTTTGAGAAGTAACTTAGGGGAAGAGAAATATAATAAATTAATTAATAATAATTCTATCACTGACAAGAGTGTTGGTCCAATCATTCAAAATTGTTTTGAATCTACCATGAAAGATTATGCTAAGAATATGATACCCCAAGGTGTTCCTCAGGGTATGACTTCGCCTCAAGGAATGCCTTCACTTCCTCAAGGTGGTAGTATGCCTTCGCTCCCTCAGGATGTAGGACCAGATCAGAATGGCATGGGACTTTCTAATGGACCAATGTCTCAAGACATACCTGAACAATACAAGAATATGATTCCTCAGGGTATTCCTCAAGGCATGCCTCAGGGAATTCCTGATCAATACAAAAATATGATGCCTCCAAGTATGCCCGAAGGCATGACCCCTTAAATTCCTTGATTTTTTAAAAATAATTAGCTATAATATTAATATATATTAATCTAATATCTTATGAATACACTCTATATTGGTTTTATGGGTAAAGGGAATTGTGGTAAAGGTACTCAAGCTAAATTACTAACTGAGAAATATGGCTTACAAATGATTTCTACCGGTAATTTATTACGAGAATGAGCTTTAAAAAGTTCTGATGCTTTTTGAGCCAATAGAATTAATAAAGATATTGATAAGGGAGTTTTAATTCCTTCAGCAATTGTTTTTCATTTATGATTTTCAAAACTTCTAACTCTAGACGATAAACAAGGAATTGTCTTTGAAGGCAGCCCTCGCATGCTGATTGAAGCTCAAGCTATGGAAGAAGTTTTCAAATGAATGGGGAATAACAAATTCATTGTTTTTAATTTAGATATTTCTGATGAAGAATCTCTAAATCGATCTAATCTTCGTAGATATTGTCCTAAATGTCATAAGACTTATTCATTAGCTTTTGATCCAGGAATTACCAATTGTAAAGACGATAATACTGAATTAATAGTTCGTGATGATGATAAGCCCGAAGTAATTAAAAAAAGAATTCAAGAATTTAATGAAGACGTTATTCCAACTATGAATTTCTTAAGAGAAAAAGGTGTTCTAAAAGACATCAATGGTGTTGGTCCGGTTGATGAGATTTTTAATAATATTGATAAAGTCATAAAAGAATATATATAATGATTACAATTAAAACTGCCAAAGAAATTGAAACCATGAAAGTTGCCGGTAAGATTTTAAAAAAAACTTTACAAAAAGTTGCTGATTTAATTAAGCCAGGAGTAGATGGTTTGACTTTAGATACTTTTGCATATAAATACATTACTGAAAACAATTGTATTCCTGCGTTCTTAAATTACAAAGCGGATTTCATGGCTAAGCCTTTTCCAGGTACGTTATGTATCTCTAAAAACAATGTTGTTGTTCATGGTGTTCCAACGAAAAATTTAATTCTAAATGACGGTGATATTGTTTCGATTGATTGTGGATTATCATACAAAGGTTTGTACGTTGACTCCGCCATTACTGTTGCTGTAGGTAAAGTAGATGCCAAAACTAAAAAACTAATGAATGCTACTAAAGAAGCTTTGAATCAAGCCATTCATGCTTGTAAGAAGGGGAATACTATTGGCGACTTAGGATTTGCGATTCAAACTCATGTCGAGAAGAATGGTTTTGCAGTTATCAAATCTTTAGTTGGCCATGGCGTTGGTTATCAACTTCATGAAGAACCCGAGATATATAACTTTGGCTTAAGAAAATCTGGCATTACCTTAAAACCTGGATATGTTTTAGCAATTGAACCCATGGCTACTTTTACTTCAACTGATGTTGTTCAGAATAATAAAGATGAATTCGTAACTGAGAATGATGAAGTTGCTGCTCACTTTGAGCATACTATCGTTGTAACTAATGGGGAACCATTAGTCCTAACGAAATAACAAATTAAATAATTTAAATTTTATGCAAAAAAAGTCATTCACTCTAGTTGAGCTTATGATAGTAATAGCAATCTTAGCAATATTATCAGCTATTGTAATTTTTGCATTAAACCCAGCCAGACTCTTTGATAACTTTAGAGATTCAAAAAGAGTAACTGATATATCTAGTATTAACAAAGCTATTGTATTCATGGAATCTTGAAATCAATCAGGTATTACTTATGGTACAACAACTAACGTATATATCTCTCTACCTGATTCAAGTTCTACTTGTAGTTCTTACTCACTACCAACTCTTCCTACTGGATATACATATTACTGTTCTAATGCAACAAACTACAAGAATACTGATGGCACAGGATGGATTCCTATCAACTTTACAGTAGAAGGATCAAATAGATATCTATCAAGTCTACCAGTAGATCCAGTCAATAATTCTTCTTTTTTTTATACCTACTATTCCGGAGGATCCTATGAATTAACTGCAATACTATCTAATCCCAATAAGAACTCCATTAATGATGAAGGAAGTCTTACATCAACCTTTGAGATTGGTAGTCCTAATAGAACATGGAATACACCACTACAGAGAGATAAAGGATTGGTAGGATATTGAGATTTCAATGAAACTTCTGGTACTATAGCATATGATAAGTCAGGGAATGGATACAATGGGACACTTACTAATGGACCAGTATCAACTACTACAGCCTATGGAGAAAGAAATTTGTATTTTGATGGAATAAACGATTTTATATCTACGCCTGCATTTTCTATACCTAATAATTCTGGTATTATATCTATTTCTGCATGAATAAACTGTACTAGCCAAAGTTATTTTCAAACGATTTTTGCTGACTATGTGTCAAGCTTAGCTGAGGCCCATCTTTATTTTTCCAGGCATCAACAAGCCAGTAATAGTTTGTCTTTTAGGTATGGTACTGGTAGTGATTTTAATTACATATATTCTGGAGGTAACAATTATTTTACAGGATATGACAATCAATGAGTTTTTATAACTGTTGTATCGGATTATAATTTAAAGAATATTAAATATTATAGAAATGGAGTATTATTTTCTAATAACACAGCTTCTTCTACAATGTTATTCCCCAATATCTTAAGGGCAAAAACTATAGGGGGTTGAAGTAGTGCCAATGCGATAAATGGTTATTTAGATAATTTTAGACTATATAGTAGATCGTTATCTGTGGAAGAAATTCAAACAATTTACAACCAAGAAAAATCCCATTATGGATTATAATTAATTAAAAACAAAACATGCGTTATCTAGGAATTGACTATGGTAACAAAAGAATCGGAATTTCAATTAGTGACCAGTCCAACGTCATAGCTAATCCATATTCTACAATAATCAATAAGAATTTTGGTGATGTGATTTCTCAGATAGTTACAATTATCGAAAAAGAAGGAATTTCTGATATTGTTATCGGTCTCCCTTTGAGTTTTAATTTTTCTGATACGGAGCAAACTCAATTGACTCAAAAGTTTATTGATTATTTAAATTCAAAATTACCAGAAATAAAAGTTCATATTGAAAACGAGATTTTATCAACCCGGGAAGCCGAGAATAGACTAGATGATATGGATAATAAGAATTCTGTTATTGATCAGACTGCTAGTTCTTTGATCTTACAATCATATTTAGATAAAAATATATAATATGGAGAATAACATTATTTATAAAAATGTTGAATTAAAGAATTTTACTTCCAATAAGACTGGGGGTGTTGCTAGATTATTTGTAATTATTGATAACGTTGATGATTTAATCAATACTTTGAACAATGCCAAAAAAGAAGGAATTCCAATCTTTGTTTTAGGTGGGGGAAGCAATGTTCTAATTAATGATAAAGGTTTTGATGGTTTAGTAATTAAAGTTTTAAATCAGAAATTACAGATAAATCCAATTGACGATCAGACTTTTAGTATCACAGTTGGAGCCGGTTGGAATCTAAATAATTTAATTATGAAATTAAAAGAAAATTCAATTTCTTGTATTGAGAATCTTTATGGAATTCCGGGTACTATTGGAGGTTCTATTCGGGGTAATTGCGGAGTTGGATTCTTCGAAATTAAAGATGTTGTTGATAAAGTTTACAACATTGATTGATTAAAATTTAATGATTATAATTTTGAAATAAAAACCTATAATTTTAATGATTGTGGTTTTGGCTATCGTGAAAGTGTTTTTAAACGTAAACCTAATGTAATTTGAGAAACAAATTTAATCGGAAAAAAATGTGATGCAAAAATTATTGATGAAATTATCGAAAAAACGATGTCAAAGAGATTAAAATCCCAACCTTATGAATTTCCTAATTCGGGGTCTTCTTTTAAGAATGTTAGCTTAAAAGATTTTGATTCTCAAATTTGAAACGAAGAGAATCTCTTAGTTGTAACTGTAAATGATCAAAAGCAAGTACCCGTTGGATGGCTAATAGAGCAGTGTGGTTTAAAGGGTTTTAGCATTAATGGTGCTAAAATATCGGAAAAACATGCGAATTTTATTGTGAATTTTGACAATGCCTCAAGTGCTGATATTTTTAATTTAATGCAATTTGTTAAAAAAAAAGTTTTTGAAAAATTTGGTGTAACTTTAGAATCAGAAATTCAATTAATTGGTTTTTAAAAATATTTAAAAATTAAATTTTTCTTAAAAAATATTTTTTTAGAATTTTATAAAAAAATCGCTCTTACCCCTTGATTTTTTTTAAAAAATAGTTTACACTATAGTTAGAAAAATATAACACGAAAATATTTTTCAAAAATATTTTGTGAGGTCGAAAAAACTTAATATAAAATATTAAAATTACTATCATGGCTGCAAAGAAAAAAGTCAAAAAGACAGTAAAGAAAGTTGCAAAGAAAGCTGCAAAGAAACCTGCAAAGAAAGCAAAAAAAGCAAAAAAATAAATTCATTTTAAAAAATAGTTTATTAAAGAAAGCTTTACCACTCTACCCGTAAGGGTAGGGTGGTTTTGTTTTATGTTGATTTTTTCAAAAAAATGTTTTATACTATTCCTAATATATGAATTAATTATTTATGTCAAAACAATTTAAACAAAGTTTTACCCTCGTAGAATTAATGATAGTAATAGCAATCTTAGCAATATTATCAGCTATTGTAATTTTTGCATTAAACCCAGCCAGACTCTTTGATAACTTTAGAGATAGTAGAAGAGTAACTGATATTGTAACTTTGAATAAGGCTATTAGTTTTCTAGAATCTTGGAATACTAATGGTATGGTATATGGAACTTCTACTGTAGTATATCTATCATTACCCGATTCAAGTTCTACTTGTTCTTCTTATGCTTTACCAACATTAGCAACCGGGTATTCATACTACTGTGCTTCAAGTGCTAATTACAAGAATACTGATGGTACGGGCTGAATACCTTTGAATTTTGCTGTTTCAAGCAATAACAATTATCTATCAGTTCTACCTGTAGATCCAATCAATGATGTAAATTATTATTATTCATACTTTCCAGGAGGAAGTTATGAATTAATAGCTAGACTTAAATATTCTAAAGCTCAATCAATTAATGATAATGGCTTCTATGATGATGCAATCGAAATTGGTTCTCCAAATAGAACTAACTTTACGCCGATACCAAAGAATTTAGTTTTTAATGGTAATGCGGAATCTACAATCGGGTGGACGGGCGTAAATTCTTTATCAATGGATGCATATGAGGGACAATATAGTTTTAAAATTGATGGTTATCATAATTTAGATCAACTTACAACTTTTGCAGTTAATCCTAATAAGAGATATAAAATATCCGTATGTTTAAAATCAGTAGGAACTGGTGGATTATCTAATTATTTATTCGGAATTAAATATTTTGACAAAAATAATCGAGAGATTGGATGTTTTATGCATAATCATACCGCTAGCACGAAAACTACTTTAGCTCAACCCCTCACTGCTGGTGATTCAACCGTATATTTATCATCGGTAGCTAACTGACCCACTTCTACATCTTATTTAGGAATCTATCCATTTGAAGATTATCCTGAATATACTTATACTAGAAACGTTTATCAATACAACGCGGTAAATTCAGGAAACAACAGTATAACCTTGGTATCTCCATATTCAGGAGCTAATTTTCCAGTTGGTACTAAAGTTGTTCATAATAAATCAAATAACTGTACCTATATGTATCCTCTCGCCGTTAATGGTATTCCTAATAGCTGAACATGTTATTCTACTGAAATATATGGACAACCTACACCTAGCGATAGTAGTCGTATATTTAGATATGGAGCTGTACGTCTCCAATTTATTTTATTATGTAGTTTCAATCAAAATTCTTCCTACTCTATGTTAGTAGATAATATGAAATTTGAATTAATTTCAAATAATTAAATAGGGAATAGCACATAAAATATCTGTTTTTGAAAACAGATATTTTTTTAATTTCCCAAAAATATATTTTTGTGTTTTAATCTTTGTGGATAACTTCTGATGATTTTTACCCTAAAAAGTCTTGACTTTTTAATTTTTGTGGAGTATAATACTAGAGAAATGTAGCGAAGTGGGACAAAGTGGGGATAACCTCAAAAGCTTGTGGATAATCCCTAAAATACTTAGCTATATTCGGGCTTTCTTTAGTAAATTATTTCGTGGTTTACTATTAATAAATTTTAAATTTTTTATCGTGTTCATTGGTGAATATAAACATACAATAGATCCTAAGAATCGTATGACTATACCATCCAAGTTTCAAGGCCAACTTGAATCAGGTGCTATTATTACTCGTGGATTAGATAATTGTTTGTTTGTATTTACAAATGAAGAATGAAAGAAAGTTGCAGAACAAATAAAACAACAATCATTCACAACAGCCAATGCTCGTGCTTTTAGTCGTTTGATGTTAGCTGGTGCTATGGACGTCAAACTAGATTCTCAAGGAAGAATTTTAATTCCAAGTTATTTATCTGATTATGCTACTCTAGGTCAAAAAGTTGTTGTCGCTGGATTATATGATCGTCTCGAAATCTGAAATGAAGAAGCTTGAGAAACTTATAAAAAGAATACTGAAAAGAATGCTAATGAAATTTCTGAACAAATGTCCAATTTAGGAATTTAACAAAAGTAAATTAATTGTATGCACATACCAGTTCTTTTAAAAGAAGTTATTGAGAATTTAAACCCCAAACCTAATAAGAATTTTATTGATGCTACATTAGGGGAAGGTGGTCACGGTCTAGAACTTCTAAAACATATTCTCCCTGATGGTCGTTTATTAGGAATTGATTTCGATCCTCGCAATATCGAATTTGTAAAGAATCGATTTGCTACCGAAGGAATTCCTGAGAACAACTTTATCTTAGTAAATGATAATTTTAAGAATTTATCTGCAATAGTTGAAAAGAATAAATTCAAAAATATTTCTGGAATTTTATTTGATCTTGGTCTGAATAGTTATTTCTTAGATGAGAGCAAAAGGGGCTTTTCCTTCCGATTCAATGAGCCTTTAGACATGCGTTTTGATGAGAAGACTAGTCTTACTGCCTATACCGTTGTTAACAATTCCGCTCAAGACGAATTAGAACAAATCCTAAGAGAATATGGCGAAGAGAATTTTTCAGAGAGTATTGCCAAAGCTATTGTTGAATCTCGAAAGCAAAATGAAATTAAAACTACTTTTGACCTAAATGATATTATTAAATCCGCCACTCCCTCTTGATATCATCATCGCAAGATCCATCCTTCAACCAAAACCTTCATGGCAATCAGAATTCATATCAATCAAGAATTTAATAATTTAAAAACTGCTTTAAAATCTGCTTCTGAAGTTCTTGAAAAGGGAGGTAGAATCGCAATTATTTCTTTTCACTCCTTAGAAGATCGGATTATTAAAAACTACTTTAAAGAATTAGAACAACAAAAATTATTTAAACCAATTAATAAAAAGACAATCGTTCCGAAATGAACTGAGGTTAAGCAAAACAAACGTAGTCGTTCTGCCAAACTCAGAGTCATTGAAAAACTTAATTAAAAATTTAAACACCTATTATGACAGTAAATAGCTATTATTATCAAAAACCAACAACCGTTAATTTCTTACCTAAAATTAATGTAAATCTTAATTTAAAAAAGATTAAACGTATTGGTTCTTCCTATGCTTCTAAAGAAGCTAAGAGCTATTCCAATATTGTCTGAGGTGTATTTCTAGGTCTTTGCATTGTCTTTATCAGTGCTTTCATTTATGCTCAATCAATCAATACTGATTTAGATTATCGCATTACTAATTTGAAAAAATCCTTAGCTGTCTTAGAAGCTGAGAATGCTAATTTAAAAACTGATTTTGTAGAACAAACCTCTCCCGGAGCTATTGCTTTATGAGCTGAACAAAATGGTTTTGTCAAAAATACCGAATTTTCTAATTTTGAGATCAATAAATCAAATACCTTATCTTTAAACATAAATCACTAAGTTTAAATTATGAAAAGGCATAATTATTCTTATCAAAATGGCGGTATTGATAGAAATCGTATTAAAATATTACAAGTATTTTTTACTATTGTTTTCATTTCTCTTTTTGTTTTTCTTTTTAAATTACAAGTTGTTAGCAAAGATTCTATTTCCAATGCAGCGGAGAGTAGTTTAGTTAATATCAAAACTCCCCAGAGAGGTAATATATATTTTACTGACAAAAATGCTTCTTTAATTCCCGTAGCTATAAACAAATCTTACAAAACTATTGCTGCCGATCCCAAGACTTTACAACGTGATAGTCAAGTTTCAATTGCTGTTGAACTATTATCTCCAGTTTTAAATATGTCTAGCGACAGCTTACTCAGTATTTTTAATAAACCTAATAGTCAATATGAGGTATTATTAAAGCATACTGATGACGATGTTTTAGTTGCTAAAATTAAAAGTTTTAGAGCTAAAAACTCTGAAGGTAAAGATATTCCTATCAAAGGTATTACCATCACTGAAGAATTTGAACGTTACTATCCCCTAGAGAATGTGGGTAGTCAAGTTATTGGTTTTATTGCCAAGAGCCAAAAAAATGACAAAACTGTTGGTATGTATGGTCTCGAGAAATACTACAATGATACATTAGATGGTACTGAAGGTATCTTCAGTGGTTTCAAAGATGCTACAGGAAGATTAATTCGTTCTTTAGCTTCTCAAGAGAAAATGTCAGTCAATGGTGATTCTTTAATCACAACTATTGATAAGAATATTCAATACCAAGCCGAAAAAGAAATTGAAAGTTTAGTGAATTCTCGCCAAGCTTCTTCTGGGGCTATCATCGCTATGGATCCAATCTCTGGTAAAGTTCTAGCTATGGCTGGTTATCCGAATTTCAATCCTAATGAATTTTTTAATGTTAAGGACTATATCGTTTATCGTAATTTAGCTGTTGAAGAACCAATTGAGATTGGATCAGTCATGAAGGTTGTTACGATGTCTGCCGCCATTGATACGAATTCAGTAACTCCTAATACCACCTATTATGATTCCGGAACTGTAAAAGTTGGTGATAGCTTAATTCATAATTACAATAATGAACATTATGAGACTGCTACTATGACAAAAGTTCTTGAGAAATCCATCAATACTGGTGCTATCTTTGCTGAGAAGCAAACTGGTCATAAGATTTTCTATGATTATTTAACTCGTTATAAATTCAACGATGTTACTGGTGTAGATCTTCCTAATGAACAACCTGGTGTATTAAAGAATTTAGTTGGTAAGTTTGTTCCGGAAGTTAACTATGCAACCGCTGCTTTTGGTCATGGTGTTTTAGTTACTCCTTTAGCGATGTTACGAGCCTATGCTACTATTGCTAATGGTGGTTATCTTGTAAATCCATATATCGTTGATTCAATTAAAAGTTCCGATGGTTCTTACAGTGCTGCTAATAAACAAGAGATCGTTAATGAGTCAGTAATTAAAAAATCCACTGCCAAAACAATTACTGATATGATGGTTAGTGTAGTTGAACATGGTTATGGTAGCAAAGCCAAAGTCAAAGGCTATACTATGGCTGGTAAGACTGCTACTGCTGATATCGTAGTTGGTGGTAAGTATAGTAGTGATACTATTCAATCCTTTGCTGGATTCTTTCCCGCTTACAAACCTAAAGTTGCTATGATAGTTTTACTTCGTAAGCCTGGTTTAGGAGCTACGGCTTCAGCTAATGTTACTTATGGTTTCCACAACATGGCTCAATTCATGATTGATTACTATAACATACCACCTGATGAAATAATTAAATAAAATACTATGAATTTCAAAACAAAATTTATTACATTTTTATCCAGTACTATTGCTAAACTAATTATCTGGAAATACCATCCAATAGTTGTTGCTGTTACTGGTAATGTTGGTAAGTCTTCTACTAAAGAAGCCATTTCTTTAGTTTTGTCAAAGAAATTTACTGTTCGCAAGAATGAATTAAATTACAATACTCCCATTGGTGTGGCTTTAACAATAATTGGTGTTGAACAAAAGGGAAGTTCCAGTATTCTAGTTTGATTAAAACATCTTTTAATTGGTTTGAAATTATTAATTAAAAAATCAAAAAAATATCCTCAAGTTTTAATTCTTGAATATGGCGCTGATAGACCTAATGATATCAAAAAACTTTGTAATATTGCTCGTCCAGATATTGCCGTTGTTACTAGTATTGGTAATATTCCAGTTCATATTCAATACTTTTCTGATATTGATTCAGTATATAACGAAAAATCAACTATTGTAAAGATGTTAAAGCGCAAAGGTACTGCTGTTTTGAATTACGACAATGAAAAGATTTATGCCTTTCGAAAGCTAACCAAAGAGAATATTATCTCTTATGGATTTTCTGATGGGGCTGACGTTCATATCAGTAGTTACAAAATTAATTACAAAGATGATCTTTTAGATTCTAGTATGTATATGCGTTTTGATTACAAAAATCATTTTGTTCCCTTTGAGATTACGGGTGCTTTAGGTAAAGGCTTTGCTTATTCTTTTTTATGTGCTGTTAGCGTTGGTATGGCTTTAGATATCAACCTGGTTGATAGTTTGCACTCTCTAGAGGATTATCAGCTCTTACCGAGCCGTTTAAACCTCATCCATGGCATCAAGAATAGCTTTATCCTGAATGATTGCTATAACGCTTCACCTATTGCTGTTGAGAATGCTTTAGATGTTTTGACTGATTTTGATTCTAATCGCAAAGTTTTTGTTTTTGGTGATATGCGAGAATTAGGTTTGTATTCTGAGAAAGCTCATCGTTTAGTTGCCAAACAAATTATCGATGCTAATATCAAAGTCTTTATTGGTATTGGCGAAAATGTAAAATTCACAATTGAATCATTAGAAAAATTAGGTTTTGATAAGAATAATATCTTCCACTATGACACTTCCAACGATGCTAGGCTAAAAGTTCAAGATTTAATTTATCCCGGTGATTTAATTTTAATTAAAGGCTCTCACGGTGTTCATTTAGAAGTTATCACTAAAGAGATTGCCTTTGATCCTAGTAGTATAGTTTAATTCTTTTAATTTTCATTCTAAGTAGCTTCGTTCCCGCCTTTAGCAGCAACCGCCCATGATTCTTTTTAGATCCTGGGCGGTTGTCTTGTATTTTTTTCTTTTTTCGGTTATACTAGAAACATATATTAAACTTGAAATATGGCAAACTTAAATATACCAAAACTTAAAATAATTTCAGAGCATGAAGGTAGCAAGATTAATATTTATATTATGAGCCATATTGAGAAATACATTTATAATGTTTATCAAAATATTGAAACAGATATTGTTGCCGATGAGACAGATGCTTTAATGATAAGATATTTAAAAGAAATTGAAAAAATCAAAAGCCCTGAACGGTTGGAAAAACGCATTATGAAAATAGCAAAAAACATATATGATACTATTCTTATAATCCATCCTCCTTATAAACAAAATATTCAACAAATAACTTTGATTTCCGAAGTTATGATTAAAAAAGCCACAAAAATGTGATTAGAGGTTTTTTTTAAACAGTATATCCAGACAACAAAAAATTCAAAAAATTTAAATAAAATTAATGAAGAAAAATTAAAAATTTTAGAAGATATTTTTGGAAAAGATTCCTTTGAATTACTTTCTCAAAAATCAACAATTGAACGTCGTGTTTATATGACAGAGAATTGAGAAAAAATTGAATCAGCTATATTAAAAATTAACACTTCTTCCGTGGCGAATTATTTGGAAATATCTAAACAAGAGCTTGTTGATTTTATTAGATACAATAAGCCGGTTTTTTATATGGAGAATAATATTAATTCCGTTGATTTTCCTTCAGAGGTAGTTGACAATGTTTACAAGCTTTTGTCGGAAGGGTATTCATTAACTGATGTTATAAATTATTATAAGCAACATAATATTGAAATGTCGATTTGAAGTATTTGAAGAAATCTGAAACTTAAATACCCAGAAGCCAATAAAGAATGATACCGTGATATTCAGCACAAAAAGGAAGCTGAATTATTTGATAAAGCCAAAGTAATATTGGGGGAAGAATTTTTAAAAGAAATTAAGGCTTGCCATGGAAAGGGTTTTAGAGATGTTTTTCGAAGACATATAGATGCTCTTAAGAAGGCACTTTTAGTATCCAGTTCCAATGTCGTTGGTAATATACTTGGTCAATCTCCCCAAAATATAAGTAGTTTTTTTAATACCTATGATTCTAATTGATGAAAAGATATCTATATGTATCGCAAAGAGATACCAGAATCTAAAGAATAAATTTGACATAATTCATTTATTCTTGCATAACTTTAAATTAAAATTTATTATCTTTTCTGTTTGCGTATTCTATTCTTTTTTGCTAATATATGAACATAACAAACCTATTAAAAAAGCAATATGAATACAACTTTTAGTTCTAAAAATTACACCTTAACACCAAGTGAACACAAAATTCTAAATAAAAAAGTTAATTTAATTTCTAAAATATTAAAAAAATCAAAAGGTAATCCAGTTTTAAAAATTGAAATTGAAGAATTAACTAAAGTTGATGATTTAGGGAATCGCTATCGTTGTGAAGCGAATTTATCAGTCTATGATAAATCCATCTATATTAATAAACTAGATTCTAAACTTCGAAATGTGATTGATGAATGCTTTATTGATTTGAAAACTCAAATTATTAAAGGCACTAAGAAATTCAAAACTACCATTATTAAAAATGCTGTTAAGAATAAATATTCATTTATTAATAGATTGTTGGGCCGAAAAACCAAAACTCAAGATATTTATGAAAATATTGAATAACTTTAACTATACTTGTAAAAATATATTATGTCTCTATTAAACAAATTATTTGATCAGAATTCCAAATTCGTTAACAAAAACAAAAATATTGTTAAAAAAATTAATGATTTAGAGGTTGAAATTAAAAAGCTTTCTAATGATGAATTAAAAGCCAAGACCAATGAATTTAAAGAATTGATTGTTAGTAAGAAAAAAACAATCGTTGATATCTTACCCGAAGCTTTTGCTGTTGCCAGAGAGGCTAGCGTTCGTACTCTAAATCAACGTCATTTTGACGTTCAATTATTTGGCGGCATTGCTTTATCTGAAAGTAAAATTGCTGAAATGCGAACTGGTGAAGGCAAGACTTTAACTGCTGTATTAGCGAATTACTTAACCGCTTTAAACAATCAAGGCGTTCACGTTGTTACTGTTAATGATTACTTAGCCAAACGTGATGCTGTTTGAATGGGACAAATATATTATTCTTTAGGACTATCTATTGGCTGTATTACTCAGTCCGGTGCTTTTATCTATGACCCAACATATACTGAAGATTTAATTAACAAAGATTCTGGTCATATCGATAAAGAACGTGATGAAACTGCTAGCTTCAAAGTTTTTGATGAATTCTTACGTCCTATGGATCGTAAAGAATCTTACCTTTGTGATATCACTTACGGTACTTCAACTGAATTTGGTTTTGATTATCTTCGTGATAACTTAGCTCAGTCTGATCAAGATGTGGTTCAACGTGGTCATCACTATGCTACAATTGATGAAATCGATAGTATCTTAATCGATGAAGCTCGCACACCTTTAATTATCTCTCAACCTGATATGGAATCTTCTTCGTTATACAAGCAATTTGCTTTAGTAGCCCCTCGTATGACCGTTGATACTGATTTTAAAATTGATTTTAAAACCAAAACTATTACTTTATTAGAACCCGGTTTAGATAAGTTAGAAGATATTATTGGTTTTGATATTTTTGATCAAAAAGGAATTCATTTTGTTCATCATTTAGAAGAAGCTTTAAAAGCTGAATTTCTTTTTGCTAAAGACAAAGACTATATCATTAAAGATGGCAAAATAATGATTGTTGATGAATTTACTGGTCGTGTCTTGGCTGACCGTCGTTATTCTGGTGGCTTACACCAAGCTCTGGAAGCCAAAGAAGGGATCTATGTCAATCCCGAAAGTAAAACTGTTGCTACAATTACTATTCAGAACTATTTTAGAATGTATGATCATATCTGTGGTATGACTGGTACTGCCCAAACTTCAGCTGAAGAATTTTTATCAGTCTACAAATTAGAAGTTGTAGCCATTCCAACTAACAAACCTAATATCAGAATTGATCTTACTGATCAAATCTATCGAACTGAAGCTGGTAAATACCAATCAATAATTCAAGAAATCAAACAAAGAAATTCTACTGGTCAACCAATTTTGGTTGGTACTCGTAGTGTTGAGATTAATGAAAAGATTTCTAAACTCTTATCTCTAGAAGGTGTTAAACATAATGTTTTAAATGCCAAACAACACGAACGTGAAGGTGAGATTATCGCTCAAGCTGGTAAATTAGGAGCTGTTACTGTTGCTACCAATATGGCTGGTCGTGGTGTGGATATTATTCTTGGAGGAAATCCTAGTATTAAGGAAGAACGTGAAAAGATTTTAGGTTTAGGCGGACTTTTTGTATTAGGTACTGAGCGTCACGAAGCTCGTCGTATCGATAATCAACTTCGTGGTCGTACTGGTCGCCAGGGGGATGTTGGTATTACTCAATTCTTTGTATCCTTAGAAGATGAGATGATTAAAATTTTTGCTCCTAAGACAATTTCAACCATCATGGAGAAGTTTGGATTCAAAGAGAATGAAGCCATCTCTCACCCTATGATTACCAAATCAATTGAATCTGCCCAAAGCAAAATTGAAGGTATCAATTTTGATATGCGTAAACTTGTGTTAGAATATGATGATGTTTTAAATCAACAACGTAAGGCGGTATACAACAAAAGACAAGTTTTGGTCTTAGAGAATGATGCTCAAAAAATTCAAGAATTAGTTTTTAATTTAATTACTGATAAATTAAAACTTGATCTTAAGAATCTTGAGTTAAGATTTGAAACCGTTAAAGAATATTTGGCTTCAATTAATATTTCTATCGAAGACGAAGTTATCAAAGCTAATTTGAAGAATTCTGATAAATTGTTTTTTGCAATTCTAGAGAATATCAAACAAATATATTTTTCCAAAGAAAAAGATATTGAGAATTTTAATCAGATTACGCGTTCCGTAGCTTTAAATATTCTTGATAGTCTTTGAATGATTCATCTTGAGAAGATGGAACAGCTTCGTGATAGCGTATCTTTAAAAGCTTACTCCAATATCGAACCCCTCGTAGCTTACAAAAAAGATTCTTTTGTCTTCTATAAAGATTTATGAAGAGATTTAACAAATTATCTTTTGGATTTTGTTATCAAATTCTCTAATAAAGATGTAATTCGTCAAGCTCCTAAATCTAGTATTGTAATTACTGGTAGTGAGAATAAAGTTGGTCGCAATGATCCTTGTCCTTGCGGGTCAGGTAAGAAGTTTAAAAAATGTTGTGGAAAGTAATATGTATCAACGGCCATACAATATTGAAGAGATAAAAAAGAATTATCTCAACAAAGCGAAAATGCTATTAAAGGATCCAGTGCATCTATGGCGAGCAGAAACTGGAATTGAGTTAATACATAAAGAACCAACTATAGAAGAGCAGGAACGGATTTGGAAAAATTGGAACAAAATGACTGATGAGATGAAAAAGAAAAGTGATGAGAAAAGCATTGAAATGTTTGGTAGAGATAATACTGCACATAACGAAGAAATTATACGGTGTTGGAAATAAAATTAAAAAATATAGCATAATTATATATAATGATCCAAACGATGGTAAAGAACACAAGATTGAAGAAGAAAAATTTAGGTTGGCATAGTTTTCTAATATATTTGATTCCAGTGCATATTTTTTGGCTACTTGATCAAGTAAGTTTCAGAAGAATAGAAATAAATCTAAAATATTAAGAGAAATAAATATGAAGCTTTGTAGTGCTTGTTTGCTGAGTATAGCCTGTCGTTACGATGGGAAGAAAAAGAAGAATGCTAAAGTAATCAAACTTTTGAAAAAGGAAGTTTTAATTCCTGTTTGTCCAGAACAGTTGGGTGGATTACCAACGCCCAGGGAAGCTTCAGAAAAGAAAGGCAAAAAAGTATTTAGTAAATCCGGTAAAAATGTTACTGCAAATTTTGAAAAAGGAGCTGAACAAGTTTTACAAATAGCCAAGATGTATAACATTAAAGAAGCTATTCTAAAGCAAAGAAGTCCTTCTTGTGGCTGTAATCAGATATATAATGGTGATTTTTTAGGTACGATCATAAAGGGCGATGGTGTAACTACTGCTTTATTAAAAAAACACGGTATCAAGGTTATAACCGAAGAAGACCTTTAAATATATATTAAATATGAAATTACCAATTTCAGCCAAAGGTATTGTTTTCGAAGATGGTTGTGTTTGATTACGTAAAAACGAACGTAATGAATGAGAATTACCCGGTGGCAAAATAGATGAATTCGAACAACCAATGACTACTGTTGTTAGAGAATTACAAGAAGAATTAGGTTTTGAAGTTGAACCTATCAAAATAGTACATGCCAAAATTCATACAATTCAAAAATCGATTAATGAATCTTTAGAAGTATTAATTTTGTCCTACTTATGTATCTTAAAATCTAAATCAGGTAGTTTTGAATTAGAAGGAGAAGCTGGTAAAGCTGAATTTCAGAAATTAAATTTATCTGAAATTTCAAATTTAAACCTTCCTGAAATATATTTAGAAGCAATTAATCTCGGCTGGACTGAATATTTAAAACTTTAATATTTAATTAAATTTCAAATTATGAGCATAATTACAAAAAAATGTCATCCGCCGTATTTTGACTATGTTGTTTCTGGCAAGAAAAAGTATGACCTTCATTTAAATGATTTTGATATTAATGAAGGCGATACTTTGATTTTAAAAGAATAAGATCCAAAAATTAATGATTATACTAGTAGAGAAATTTCAAAACTTGTTACCTATGTAGGTAAATTTAAAACCAATGAATTATGATGAACTAAAGAAGAAATTAATGAAAAAGGGTTACAAATATTATCTTTAGAATAAATAATAATATTAAAAATAATGTTATGAATAATAAAAGAAAAGTATCAATTTTAATACCATATATTTTTAAAAATAATACTATTTCGGTATATCTTCAAAAACGGTCAAAAGATGCTAAACGACTTCCGGACTGTTTCGGATTTTTTGGTGGAGGTATAGAAGAAAATGAAAGTCCAGAACAAGCTTTGCGACGCGAAATGAAAGAAGAAATCAATTTTGTACCTGAGGGTTATTCTTATTTTAAAAAATATAATTTTAGTGCTAGTATCAAAAACTTTTTTATTTTAAAGGTAGATAAAGATTTTGAAAATAAAATAACAGTTTTTGAGGGAGAATACGGAAAATGATTTACAGAACCAGAAGTGTTTAATGAACCAAAATTATTTGATGAGGACAGATTGGTTTTACAAGAGTTCTTTGAATTTTTAAAAACACAAAAATAAAATTAAAAAAATATTATGGAAAACAAATACGAAGAAATTGAAGCTAAATTTCTTAATATAAATATCGACCAAATACAGGAAAAGCTTAAAGAATTTAGTGCCATAAAAGTTGGTGAATTTTTTCAGCAATGAACGACTTTTGATTATCCCGATTGAAGACTAGATAAAGATTTGGCCTGAATTCGTTTAAGAGATGAAGGCAACGGCGAGATTTCCTTATCATACAAGAAGCGTTTAGGCTCTACAAATCGAGATGGTACCGTTAACGATGCTGGTATGCAAGAGATCGAATTAAGGGTTAATGATTTTGACAAAACCGTTGCTTTTTTTGAAACAATTGGTTTTGTCATAAAACACTCAGCTGAGAAAAAAAGAATTAGATGAGCTAAAGATGATATTGAATTTGATATTGATGTTTATCCTGGCTTAGAACCATATATTGAGATAGAGACTACATCCTGAGATAAAATCAAATCTTCAGCTGAAGCTATAGGACTAAATTATGAAGATAAAAAGATATTTTCTGCTAATCAAGTTTATGCCATGAAAGGCATTGATGTCGGTAAGTTATTAAAAATTAGTTTCGAAGAAGGTTTAATAGAAAGATAATTTTAAAATATGAAAACTCAGTTACAACTCGAACATCTAAAGAAAGACATTGATCAATTACAAAAAGTCTATGGTAATTCTAAGCTTCATGCTGTTTATGGCGCTGGCTGTATAAACCATCCTAGAGTTTTGCTTTTGTTTATGAATCCAACTGCTACCAATGTTTCAGTTTTTTCTGGTTGAAAGGGATTAATTGCCCCTTGAGTCGGTACAAAGAATATTTGAAAACTTTTGAATTCTTGTAATTCTTTTGATGACGAATTAGCTAAAGCAATTAAGAATGGTTCTAAAGCTACTTGAACTCATGATTTTGCTTTAAAGGTGTATTCTGATATTAGTAATCGTTCTATCTATATCACTAACTTAGCTAAATGTACCCAAAGTGATGCTAGGAAATTAAAAGATAATATCTTCAAAGAATATCTTTTAAATACTCTAGAAGAGATTTACGAAATAGATCCTGAGATTGTAATTTCTTTTGGCAATCAAGTATCTTCAATTCTCTTGGATAAGAAAATTACTGTATCTAATTACAAAAAACTAGAAAAAGAAAACTTAGTTATCAAAGACAAACAATTCGAAGTTTATCCTTGCTATTATCCCGTAGGCCAGGGAATGAGAAATATCAAAAAGGCAATTAACAGAATTAAAATAATTTTAAATTAAATTTTTAATTTATGAAAAATAATATAAAATTAAATAGTAAAGATTGCATCTGGATTGGCATAGGGATAGATTTGCCAAAACAATCAAATGTTTATCGGGATGTTGTAAAATTCAATAAACAGTTAGTTAAAAATTACGGGATCAAAAAAGATTTTTATCCACATTTAAATATTTATGATTTAAGTGTACCCAAAGATAATTTAAAAGCTATCATTAAAAAACTCAAAGCTTTTGTGTCAGCTCAGAAAAGTTTTAAAATCAAAATCGGAAAAATCAATTCTTTTTCTTTTGGAATAATATTTTTAGAAGTGAATAAAAGCAAACAATTAGAATTATTGCATAAAAATATTGTTAAAGAGGTAGCAGTCTTAAAAGGAGAATGTATTGATAAAGATTATTTATCGCCCAACAGAAAATATACCAAAAGACAAAAGGAATTATTAATAGCATATGGCAATCCTTTTGTTTTTGATCAATTTCAACCCCATATTACCATTGGTAATATCTTTGATAAGAATCAATTAAAAAGTATTTGTAAAGAATTAAATTCGCAATTAAAATTCCAAGAATTTGTTATCGATAGTATTCATATTACAATTGAAAACAATGGTTCGAAAACAACCAAAAAAATCAAATTAATTAATATTTAATAAAACAATATGGAAACAAAATTTGTTAAGATTGTTACTACTGTTCCTAAGACTCATGCTGATATTGTTAGACAGGCTATGAGCGATGCTGGAGCTGGCATTTTGGGTAATTATACCAATTGTAGCATATCTTCAGATATCATTGGTCGTTTTAAACCAGTTGCTAGCGCTAATCCTTTTATTGGAGAGGTTGGTGTTTTGGAATCAGTAATTGAAGAGAAAATTGAAATGACTTGCGAGCGTTCCAAAATTAAAGAAGTCTATATCGCTTTAAAACAAGTTCACCCTTATGAAGAAATTGTTTTTGATGTCTATTCTTTAGAAGATTTAAATTTTTAAATTTTAAAACATATGTCTAAAAAAGAAAAGATAATATATTTAAAAAATGGACATAAAAAACTAATAAATATAGTAAATTTTTTAAATATTAATAAATTAACTGAATTAGATATTTTGTCGGGCTGAACTATTAAAGAAATTTTATCGCATATAGCTGCTTGAAATTTAGAAAATATACAAGGGATTACTGATATATTGTTATTAGGAAAAATGCCATGATGATGGGGTTTGCCAGAAGACGAATTCAATGAATCTGAAATAGCAAAAAGAAAGAATCTTTCTTTGACAGAAATAATCAATGAATGAGAAAATTCTTTCGATAAAATGATTACCAAAATAGAAAATTTAACTGAAGATGAATGAGAAAACCATAAACCAATTCCAATTAAAGATTTTTTTATGTATGAATATTATGGTTTAGAACATGAAGGCGGTCATGCTAAGCAAATAGAAGAATTTCTTAATAAATTAAATTTTTAATTTATGAATATTTTTACAAAATTATTTAGTCCTTGAGACTATAACGTTATGAACAAAATGATAGAGCTTGATTCTCAGAATAAAAAACAATATTTAGATTATCGTAATCAACTTTTTGAAACGGTTAAAGTTATAGAAAATAATGAGCCAATTTTATCGTTAAGACAATATTTAGATAAAAATATCCATATTGATCTTGATGATTTAAAAATTGAAGGCGTTAATAATGAGGATCGTCTCTATCTTCGAAAAACGGTTATTAAAAAGCTGAATCAAGCTCAGAAGTTATTACCCAAGGGTTATCATTTAACAATCAGAGATGCTTTTCGATCCGAAGCTTTAGTTTGAAAAATGTATCATTTGTATGTTAAAAATTTAAAAGAAAAAAATCCTGAATTAAGCGATAAAGAATTAGATCTTGCCATTAGAAGCAAATTAGCTATGCCAGATAATAAAATGGCTCCAGGTCATATGACTGGTGGCGCAGTTGATGTTATTCTTTGCGATGATGATGGCCAACATATTCTAATGAGAATTGAAGGTACTGATGTTATTAATGACCCTAAACATCAATATACTTTTAATAAGAATTTATCCAAAGAAATGTATGACAATCGTATGATTCTGTATCGAACTATGACTAAAGTTGGTTTTGCTAATTTCTTTGGGGAGCATTGGCATTATTCTTATGGCGATGGCAATTGAGCCATTCGTCGCAAAAAGAAAATAGCAATTTATGGAATTCCAAAAATATTAAATAAATAATTAAAATTTTAATCATGAAAGTCAAAAAAATATCTTTAGATAATGCCAAGCAAAACAAGTTGTTCTACATTGTAGCTAACGTTGTAATTTATCGAGAGTCCGATCAACGTTGTTTGATTTTAAAACGCAGTGAGACTGAGAAAGTCCATCCTGGTAAGTATTGTGTTCCAGGTGGTAAATTAGAGTGAGAAGATTTAGATATCGCTAATCCTACTCGTATGAATGGTGATGTTTTAGATTACGAGAATCAAATTGAAAAACTTCTTAAGCGAGAGACTCTAGAAGAAGCTAATATCGAAATTAATGATGAATTAGTATATATTAACAGCGTTGCTTTTATTAGACCAGACGAGACCCCAGTTGTTTTAATAAAGTTTGCAGCTAAATACCTATCAGGCGATGTTAAATTTGAAGAAAGATCTTTTACTGATTTTGCTTGAGTGAATACGGACGAAGTTAAAAACTATGATTGTATAAAAGGTATTCCTGATGAAATTGAAAAGACAATTAGTTTGTTTAAGAAATTAGAGAATTAATTTTTGATTTTTAGTCCCAAAGCCTTGCATATTTCTATGGTTTCTGTTATATTTTATATAATATATTATTAAACTATTAAATTATGAAAAAAATATTTATAGCTAGAAAAGCTGACAAAGCCATGTTTAAGACTTTAATTGACTTGGGTTATCAAATTGATATTAGTAATAATGAACTTACTAATTGCGACGAATTAAGAGGAGTTCTAAAAAATTACGATGCAGTTATTACTACTATTGGTTGCGATATTACTAAAGATATTGTTAAGGCAGCTGGCGAACAATTAAAAATCATTGCCACGACTTCTGTTGGTTTTGATCATATTGATATTGATGCTTGTAAGGCTAAAAATATATATGTCACCAATACCCCTGGAGCTAATTCTTGATGTGTAGCTGAACATACTGTAGGTTTAATTTTAGATGCTACCCATAGAATTTCTGAAGCTGATAGATTTGTCAGAAAAGATGCTTTTCATGGTTTTGATTTCAATCTATTTATTGGAGATGAAATTATAGATAATGTTATTGGTATTGTCGGCCTAGGTAATATTGGCAAAGCTGTTGCTAAAATTCTTACTAAAGGCTTTGGTTGTAAAATTTACTATTATGATTGTAAACGTGATGAAAATTTTGAAAAAGAATATGGAGTTACTTTTGTATCTGAATTAGAAGATTTGATGAAGGTATCTGATATTTTAACAATTCATGTACCCCTACAAAATGATACTAAGTATTTAATTCATGAATACAATTTGAAGTTAATGAAACCTAATGCTTACTTAATAAATACCTCAAGAGGAGCGGTAGTAAAAGAACAAGCCTTAATTGATACATTAAAAAACAAAAAAATTAGAGGGGCTGCTATGGATGTTTTTGAAGACGAAATTAATGTTAATAAAGAATTCATGACAATGGATAATGTAGTTTTAACTCCACACATTGCAGCTTCGTCAGACGAAACTCACCAAAACATGGTTAAGGTGGCTATGAAAAATGTTATTCAAGCTTTAGAAAATGTACGGCCAGATAATGTAGTCTATTAAGCTTTAATTCATGAAAACTATAAAATTAGAACAAACAATAAAAAATAAAAACAGCGATGTCTGTACTGCTATAGAATATCCTTTACGTAATAAAGATATTAATGTAGCTGTTATTAAATTAAACGGACGTTATCCTGATTCGGGCAGGGCTGTAAATACTGTTTGTAAAGAATTAGCATATATTATCAACGGCTCTGGAAAATTAATTGTTGAAGGACAAGTCATTGAATTAAAAAAAGGAGATCTTGTTTTAATTGAAGCGGGAGAAAAGTATTATTGAATCAGCGATATGGAAATGTTAGTACCTTGTGTTCCAGCTTGATATCCTGAACAACATACTTTTATTTCTTAAACCTTTCATATGTTTAATATTACATCCGACAAATTCTCCGGTCCGCTTGATTTGCTTCTTCGTTTAATCGAAGAACATAATCTTCAAATAACCGACATTTCTTTATCAACTGTTACTAATGAATTTTTAGAATACATAAAGCAAGTTGAATCAACTACTAATGATTTAGCTGATTTTTTAGTAATTGCTTCAACTTTGATTTTAATTAAATCCAAATCAATTCTTCCTACATTAGAATTATCAAAAGACGAGACTGAAGAGATCTTAGATCTCAAAGAACGATTGATAATCTACAAGATCTTTAAAGATAAGATTGGTAATCTTAATTATCTTCGTTCTCAAAAGCATTATCTATTCTCTCATACACCTTTTCTGAATGTTGAAGTTATCTTCTCACCCCCTAAAGAATTGAATTTAGAAATGTTAAAATCTGCTTTTGAGAATTTATTAGAATTGTATCAAAAAGAAAAATTAGTTCTGCCTACTAAGAAAATCAAAATTCTTGTTAATTTAAAAGATAGAATTTCTAATTTATTAAATATCTTTAAAGATAAAAAAAATTGCAACTTTAATGATGTAGCTGCTAATAAAGAAGATAAGGTTTCTTTAGTTGTTAGCTTCCTGGCTATATTACATTTAGCCAAGGATGGTATGATAACTTTATCTCAGCAAAATAATTTTGGTGATATTAATATCGAGAGTACAGAAAATAACTATTAATTTAATTTTTAAATACAATATCATGGATGATAATCAAATACAATTAAAGTATCTTATCGAAGGCCTTTTGTTTGCTTCTGGTGAGCCTTTGTCTTTAAACAAAATGATTGAATTATTAAATTCTTCTAAAGAAGTAATTGAATCTTCAATTTCTGAACTTTTATTAGATTATCAGAATGATAATCGTTGTTTGGATATTATTAAGAAGGGAAATGAAGGTCAAATTCTTTATCAGATAGTTACAAATAAAAACATTTCTGTTTTAGTACAGAAATTAAATAATACTGTTTTGGAAGGGGATCTTACCAAAAGTGCTTTAGAAGTTTTGTCTATTGTCATTTATCGTGGGCCTCTAAATCGATCTGAAATTGATGAAGTTAGGGGTGTTAATTCTTCATATATTTTACGTGCCTTAACTTTACGAGGTTTAATCAATCGCTATCAGAATCCTAATCGTAAGAGTGAATACCTCTATGAGGTATCTTTTGACTTAATGAAGCATTTAGGTTTGAATGATGTTGCTTCACTTCCTGAGTATGAGAAACTTCATAACTTCAGTTTAAAAGAGATTCTTAAAGATGCTATAGAGACTACTGATATTGAATCTGAATCAGTAGCTCAGGATATAATCGACGAATCCACTAATGAAGAAGTAATTCTTGAATAATACCTTGCTTTTTTGTTAAAAATATTATACAATGTAGCTAACAAATATTAATAATACTATTATGAAAAAACTAACAAAAAAAGCGAAAGAAAATATAATAAAAAACATTCCTAACTCTGATCATGATGGAGTTTTAAAAGAAGATTTAAGAGATAAATTAAATCAAGTAATTGATGGTATGCATATGGGTTTTGAAAGAATGGATAGGCAATTCGCTAGTATAGATCAACATTTTGATAGATTAGAAAATAGGATGGGAAGTATGGAGATTGAATTGTCTCAAGTTAAAGATGTTGTTTTAGATATTCAACAAGAAAAAGCTTCTAGGACAGATGTTTTAGCAATAGAAAAAAGAGTTACAAAATTAGAAATGAATAATGCCAGAGCTGCAAGAAAATAATAACTAAACAAGTTTTAAATGTTCAATCCAAAAAACAAAAAAATAATTCTAGCTCCACTTTTCATTTTATGTTCTTTTTTGATATTTTTTTTAATATCCAATAAAAACAAAGAAGTATCGCAAGCTAATATCAAGGAGATTATTCCTGAGAGTTCAAAACACTTTAATAAAAAAACTGCTTCAAAGATTATGCCTAATTTTGATTTAAGTTTGGAAAGTAATATTGTTATTGTCGGTAATTTAAAGACCGGCCATATCATTTTTCAGAAAAATGCTGATTTAAAGACTAGTACTGCTTCAATTGCCAAATTACTAAGTGCTTCAATTGTTTTAGAAAAATTAAATCCTGAAGATGTTATTACTATTAATGATATTATCTATGGTAATCTACCTTCAAAAACTGATTTAGTATTAAACGAGAGGATTAAAGTCATTGATTTATTAAAAATGGCTTTAATCATGTCGTCTAATGATTCCATTAATGCCTTAGCTAACCATCTGGGGTATTATGATTTTCTAAATCAAATGAATTTAAAAGCTATTGATATTGGTATGTATAATTCCCATTTTGATAATCCTGTTGGTTTTGATAGTGCTGGGAACTATACTACTGCCTTAGACTTATTCCAATTAGCTAAGTACGTATACAATAACTATCCTTTAATTGGTGAGATATCTAGATCCAAAGCTATTTCTTTTAGATCAAATTCTGGTATTGAACATTTAGTAGTTCCTACTAATATTATTGTTGGTCAGTTAGAGAATTACTGAGGTGGTAAGACTGGTACTACGCCTCTTGCCAAAGAAGCTTTGTTAGCTATCTTTGAATTCAAAGAAGACGGATTATCTTATCCTTTTGTAGCTATCGTTACTCAGTCTGATAATCGCTTTTCAGACATTAAGAAAATTTCTGAATGATTAAATCAAAACAAAATATATTTAACAAATTATTAAAAAAACAATATGCGCGACCAATTAATTGCTCAGATTATAAAGATTTTTTCATTAGGAGGCATTTCTACAGTCTTGTCTTTTATGTTTGCCCCAATCCTATTAAAATTTTTATTAAAGAATAAAGTCTATAAACAAATTCGTCAAGATCCTAATGCTCCGATCTTCACTCAAATGCACGAGAAGAAGAGTGGTACTCCTACCATGGGAGGCATTATCTTTTGATTTATTACTTTCTTTATGGCTTTAGCTTTATTAATTTTGTCATATTTCTTTGGAAGCATTTGATCGTTCTTGAATTTCGTAACTCGCGAACAAACAATTTTGATTTTGGGTTCCATGATGTTAGCAGCTTTAGTTGGTATCGTTGATGATGTTTTCAATATCTATCGTATTGGGCCTAAAGGTGGTGGTTTGCCAATGAGTATCCGTTTGGTTTTGCATACCTTAATTGCTAGCATTGGTGCCTGATGATTCTATGTAAAACTAGAATGAGATATTTTGTATGTTCCTTTTGTTGGAACAGTTCATTTAGGTTTGTGATATATTCCAGTCTTTATCTTTATAATTATTGGTACTGCTTTTGCTTTGAACGAGACTGATGGCTTAGATGGCTTAGCTGGAGGTATTTCTTTTATGGCTTTAATTCCTTTTATTGCAATTGCTTTTATGATGGGCCGATTTGATTTAGCTTCGTTACTCGCTATTGTTATGGGTGGAGTTTTGGCTTTTCTCTGGTTTAATATCAATCCAGCTAAATTCTTCATGGGAGATACGGGTTCCATGACTCTCGGAGTATTATTTGGAATTTTAGCTATGTATACGAATACTGCTTTGTTTTTACCTTTCTTTTTATTTATTCCTTTCATGGAAGCTTTATCAGTTATTGTTCAAACTTTTTCGAAAAAAGTTTTCAAAAGAAAGATTTTTAAATCAACTCCAATTCATCATACCTTTGAAGCTAATGGTTGACCAGAAACAAAAGTTACTATGACTTTCTGACTAATTCAAGGTATGGCCATGATCTTTGGTCTTTTGATTTATTTACTAAGTGTACTTTTAACTAAGCCGTTATAATGATACCTAACTTTTTAAAAATAATTTGGTTTGCAATGCTTCCTATCTTTGAATTGCGTTTAGCTTTGCCTTTAGCATATTTTAAATACGGCTTTAACATTTACGAAAGTATCGGTTTATCAGTTATAGGGAATATTTTACCTTTACTTCCAATTTTGTATTTGTTAGAAAGTATGGTAAAATTCTTTTCAAAATGAAGTTTTACAAAAAAATTCTTTGATTGATTTTTCAAAAGAACCGAAAAAGCTTTTTCAAATACTTATTTAAAGTGAGGGAAGCTAGGATTAGTTATCTTCGTTGGTATTCCTTTACCTATGACTGGCGCTTGAACTGGAGCTGTTGCTAGTACGTTATTTAAAATCAAACCCAAAGAAGCTTTTTGACTTTTAGTCTTAGGTGTTTTGTTAGCTTCTTGTATTGTAACTACCATTTGTCTTTTGTTTGAGAATCTCGCCATGAAATGATTTTTGTAATTCTGAATTCTGTTGTATTTCCGGATCCTTAGCTCAGCTGGTTAGAGCGCGTCATTCACATTGACGAGGTCAGAGGTTCGAGTCCTCTAGGGTCCACTAAATTAAAAAAATATTTTAAAAACAATATGCAAAAATTTAAAAAGTCTTTCACTCTCGTAGAATTAATGATAGTAATAGCAATCTTAGCAATATTATCAGCTATTGTAATTTTTGCATTAAACCCAGCCAGACTCTTTGATAACTTTAGAGATAGTAGAAGAGTAACTGATATATCTAGTATTAACAAAGCTATTGTATTCATGGAATCTTGAAATCAATCAGGTATTACTTATGGTACATCAACAAACGTATATATCTCTCTTCCTGATTCAAGTTCAACTTGTTCAAGTTATTCATTACCAACTCTTCCTACTGGATACAATTATTACTGTAGTAATCCTACAACGTATAAGAATACTGATGGTACAGGCTGAATACCTATCAACTTTACGGTTGAAGGATCCAATAGATATCTATCAAGTCTTCCTATTGATCCAGTCAATAATTCTTCTTTCTTCTATACCTACTATTCAGGAGGATCCTATGAATTAACTGCCATCCTTTCAAATCCCAATAAGAACTCCATTAATGATGAAGGAAGTCTTACATCTACCTTTGAGATTGGTAGTCCTAACCGAACATGAGTTACACCATTACAGAGAGATAAGAATCTTATTGCCTTTTGAAAATTTGATGAAGCAACAGGAGCTGCATTAGACTACTCTGGTAATGGACTTAATGGCACAGTTAATGGACCTGATAGAGTTACAACTATTGGAACTAATAAAGCAATGTACTATGATGCCTCTGGCTCTGATTACATCTCAACCTCAGCATTTGCAATTCCTAATACAGGTATACTTACAGTTGAAGCGTGGATGAAGAGTGCGGTGAATGCAAACATTTATCAAGTAGTCATAAGTGATGGTGGCAGTATTCCAACTGGTATTATTTGAATGGATAGACCATCTGGTGCAAATTATATTCGCTTTTGAGTTTCTAATAATGGAGCAGGACAGGAAGTAGGATTTACTGATTTTTTTCTTAATCTTGATAATCAATGAATATATGTTGTAATAGTTTGTGACTATTCCAATAAAACAATAAAAGCTTATAGAAATGGTGCTCAATTTGGGGCTACGAGAGATCTTACGGGAATTCCTATATTCCCTCCGACTAATGGAATAAAGTATATTGGTGCCAGTAGTTCAAGTTCTAATAAACTTACCAATGGCTCTCTTGATGAAGTAAGAATATATAATAGAGGATTGAGCGCCGAGGAAGTAGCTCAACATTATACTTCTACAAAAGGAGAGTTTGGATTATAGCCTAGCATATTGTTTTTTTTAAAATTCTCTGTTACAGTATTATTAATAAAATTAAAAATTATTTAAATATTTTTCATGGAAAACAAAATTATGAAATGAGTTATTCTTCTTTTTGTTGTTATCATTACTTTAGTATATAGTGAGAGAATTTTGTCTTTCGGTAAAGAATTAAAATACAAGAATCAAGGTTACTATATCTGTACTGGTTTTGCTTGTATGAATGAACATATGCAGAAATGCGAACGAGCCTATATGAATATTACTTCTGGTTTTAAATGAGTTGATGCTTTTGTTCAAGGCTACAAAGAGAAGAAATGCATTTACCAAGTAAATAAATATACTGGAGATGGCTACATTTGTTCTTTTGGTGGTGAAGTGTTTTCAAAGAAGTTAGTTGATGAAGTTTTTGGAGTTCATAACGGTTTACGTCAAACCATTGTTAAGAATTGTGTACCAAGCTATAAAAAATAATTTATGGGATTACCATTATTTATTAAATTCATAATTTCTCTTTTATTAGGATCAGTCATTGGCCTTGAAAGGGAATCAGTTAATACCAAAAAACCTGAGCTTTGAACTCTGGGTGGAGTTAGAACTTTTGCTCTAATATCTTTTCTCGGATCAATCTCTGGTTTTTTGTTTTTAAATAAAGATTTTGCTTTAAGCAATATTATTAGTATTTTTGTTTTTATTGCTATTCTAGTTTATTATACTATTACGGCTTTACATATCCATACTACAGGCTTAACTACTGAGATATCAGCCATCTTTGCTTACTTAATTGGTTGATTTGTAATTACAAACTTAATTCCTTTACCAATTACTATAGCTCTATCGATTATTTTAGTTTTGATTTTATCAAACAAAACTAAAAGTAAAAAAATAGCCACAAATATTAACAAGAATGAATGGAATTCTTTTATGAGTTTTGCAATTATTCTTTTAGTTATTCTACCATTCTTGCCTGATATCGGTTATCGAATTACTGATATTACAATTTTGAATAATTTGCCTTTACCTCTTCAATTATTTAATTTAGAGATTATCAATCCTTATCATCTTTGATTAATTGTAGTTTTGATTTCCGGAATTAATTTATTAGGATATCTATTAAGTAAGAAATTAGGCAAGAGCAAAGGTATTTATCTTTGTAGTTTTTTTGGTGGCATTATGTCTTCAACTCTAGTCAACCAAACTTTATCCGAGAAGAGTAGAATTGAAAGCAAAGACAAGCAGAAGCAATTAGTAATTAGTAATATTGTAGCATATATTGCTTCAGTATTTCATATTGCTTTTTTTGTTGGTATTTTGAATTTAACATTACTATGGAGAATTATTCCTTTATTACTTTTGATTACCATTGTTTGTTGAATTAGTATTTTGTATTTACAAGGAAAGAAGCCTAAAGTTTGTAAAGCCAAATTCGAAATGCCTTTTAAAGAAAAGCCAGAATTGTTTTTAATTCCTGCAATTAAATTTTCGTTATTAATTACTGGAATTAAAATATTAGCTGGTATTGTTTTAGTATTCTTAGGCAATAATGGTTTTCTAGGATTTTCATTAATCTCTTCCTTAGTTGGTTTGGATGCTGTTCTAATTAATATCTCTGAATTAGCTGGTAATTCTTTAACTTTTAATTATGCCATTTTTGTAATTTTATTAATTAATATTTTTAATTTATTTGGCAAATGGTTGTATTCTTATTGGAAGGGTAGTAAAGCTTTTAGTCGTTTAACCGGTTTAGTATTTTTAGCTATTTCTTTTGTAAGTCTTCTTTGATATTTATATATAATTTAAATGGTCGACAAACATATTAAAAATTAAAAAAATATTATGAAAAAAATTAAAAAATTTAAAGGTTTAATGATTATTGTTCTGATTGTTTTAATTTCATTAATCATTCTGTTGATTAAAAAAGATGATATTAAATTATGAAAATTAGAACAAACCTATGTTAAACAAGGGTATTTTGTTTGTCATACTTTCGAATGTATTCCTGAAAAATTAAACAAATGTGAAAAAGCTTTCTTTCGAGTTGGTTTTAAAAATATCTTTGTTGATAAGTTGATTTATGAAAATAACGAAAAATGCATTTTCCAGATAATTAAAAGCGATAAAGAAGGTTTGGAATGTGTCTTTGATATAAATACTTGAAAAGGCAAAGATACTCCCAATATCAATGCTTCAAACTACAAGCTTTTTCCTGAAAGCAAAGATGCTTGTAAATTAAAACAATTCTAACTTTACTTTATTGGTTTTTTCTGTTAAATTGTATTTAACATTCGTTTTAAAATATTTAATATGGAATCAGTTGATTTTAAAAAAATCAGGAAGATATATTTTGCTGGTATTGGTGGCATTGGTGTAAGTGCTATTGCTCGGTTTATGTTAGCCAATAAAAAGATTGTCGTGGGTTCGGAATTAAATGAATCCGAAACTGTAGATCAATTACGTAATTTAGGTATAAAAATTATTATCGGTCAAAAAACGGAAAATATTACTAAAGATATTGATCTTTTGGTATATTCTCCTGCCTTACCCGATAATCATCCTGAGCGCGTTGCAGGTAAGAAGTTAAAGATTAAAGAATTATCTTACCCTGAGATTTTAGGTATCTTATCGGTTCAATACAATACTATTGCAATTTCCGGTACTCATGGTAAAAGTACTACGACGGCCATTACCGGTTTAATTTTTGAGACTGCCAAAAAGGATCCCAATGTTATAGTTGGATCCAAATTAAAACACTGACATGGTAATATGCGTCTGGGAACTTCTGATATTTTAATTGCTGAAGCTTGCGAATGAAAAGCTCATTTTCTAGAATTATCTCCTCAAACAATTTTGATGAATAATTTAGAATTAGATCATCCCGATTGCTATAAAGACGATGCCTCCATTGTAAAAGTTTTTCAAAAGTTTGCTAACAAATTGAAAAAAGATAATTTGTTAATTTTAAATAATGATTCCAAATTATTAAAACAAATTAAAACTAAATCAAAAGTTTTTACTTTTGGTATTAAAAACAAATCAAACTTAATGGCTAAAAACATTAAGATTGATTCTGAAAAATTAGTTCAAACTTTTAATTTGTATTTAAATTCTATTTTCTTAGGAAATATTGAAATTCATTTACCCGGTATTTTTAATGTATACAATTGTTTAGCTGCAATTTCAATTTCTTTAAATTATGGAGTTGATTTTAAATCTATTAAACTCGCTTTAAAGAAATTTACTGGTATTTGAAGACGTTTTGATAGAGTGGGATATTTTGAATTTAAAAATAATTTAAATTTTGTTGAATTAAAATCTTTGAATAATCTTGATTTAAAAAACAAAGCTTTAGTGATTAGTGATTATGGCCATCATCCTACAGCCGTTAAAGCTACAATAAAAGCTACTCATGAGTTCTATAAGAATAAACGTATTGTTTTAGCCTTTCAACCCCATGAGCATACTCGTACCAAAGTCCTTCTCAAAAACTATATCAAAGCTTTTGATAAAGCTGATGTTGTAATTTTTGAAGAGATCTATACTGTTCCTGGCAGAGAATCTAAAAAGGATATTGCTTTGATAAAAGGAATTGAAGTTGTTAATAAAATTAAAAAACACAAACCCAATTTGAAAATTACTTATGCTAAAGATAATGACGAAGTCATTTGCTTAATTAGAAAGACAATTAAAAAAGAGGATGTTTTAATGATCATGGGAGCTGGAGAGATATATAATATAATTTCAAAATTAAAAGATTGGAATTTCTGAGAGAATGTTAGTAAGAAAAATATTTAAATAAATTAACAATGCAAAAAAAGAGTTTTACATTAGTAGAATTAATGATAGTAATAGCAATCTTAGCAATATTATCAGCTATTGTAATTTTTGCATTAAACCCAGCCAGACTCTTTGATAACTTTAGAGATAGTAGAAGAGTAACTGATATATCTAGTATTAACAAAGCTATTGTATTCATGGAATCTTGAAATCAATCAGGTATTACTTATGGTACATCAACAAACGTGTATATCTCTCTTCCTGATTCAAGTTCAACTTGTTCAACATATTCATTACCAACTCTTCCTACTGGATACAATTATTACTGTAGTAGTCCTACAACGTACAAGAATACTGATGGTACTGGCTGAATACCTATCAACTTTACGGTTGAAGGATCCAATAGATATCTATCAAGTC
>CAZUBO010000008.1:0-29993 GCA_964618955.1 uncultured Candidatus Saccharibacteria bacterium
TTTAAATCATTAATATAATTATATAAAACTATATGATAATTGTCAATGGTTTTTTAAGTATTTTACAATCCATAACGAGATTTTTCACGATTATAAATTTGTTGAATTTCATCGCTAGATAATACTCTATTATATATTCTGGTATTATCCATATAACCATTGGATCATAGTAAAGATAAATTGGCAGTATTATTGATTGTAGAAGTATCTGGATAGACAATACTTGATACAGTATCGTTAAAAAATCATTGCATTGCTTTAGTTCTCATATTATATGTACCAACAAAATAATATCAAGTGTTATATGAAGCCGTTGATGGTTCTCTGGTATATGAAGATCCATTATTAGAAATTCCCCAGATAGGTTGAGCTGGAGCATTACGATACATATATCAACCGCTAGCTCATCCGCCGCTTAAATGACCAACTCATCCGCCAGATCCTGTAACAGCATTAAGTCAAGTTGCAACAGTAAGACCTTCTGAAAAACTAAAAGAGCTATTATATGGCACAGTAAATACCGTTTGTACATTTGCAGCATTACAATAAAGAACAATTTCTCCTGATGGCAATGTTGTTCTTGAACCATAAGTAAGATTCATTGCGCCTGTATTATTACCATATCCAGAGTGATCATAAGCTATACCCGTTGCTTCATTAAAGTCTCAATATCCTACTAATCCTTTATCACGTTGTAGTGGTGTATTCCATGTTCTGTTAGGACTACCAATCTCAAAGGTAGATGTAAGACTTCCTTCATCATTAATGGAGTTCTTATTGGGATTAGATAGTATTGCAGTTAATTCATATGATCCTCCTGAATAGTAGGTATAGAAGAAAGAAGTGTTATTGACTGGATCTACTGGTAGACTTGATAGATATCTATTGGATCCAACAACAGTAAAGTTGATAGGTATTCAGCCAGTTCCATCAGTATTCTTGTAGCTTGTAGCATTAGAACAGTAATATGTATATCCAGTAGGAAGAGTTGGAAGTGTGTAAGAGCTACAAGTAGAACTTGAATCAGGTAGAGAGATATATACATTAGTTGTAGTACCATAGGTAATACCTGATTGATTTCAAGATTCCATGAATACAATAGCTTTGTTAATACTAGATATATCAGTTACTCTCTTACTATCTCTAAAGTTATCAAAGAGTCTGGCTGGGTTTAATGCAAAAATTACAATAGCTGATAATATTGCTAAGATTGCTATTACTATCATTAATTCTACGAGGGTAAAAGACTTCTTTTGCATAATTAATTCTTAAAAATATTTTTCAAAGTATCAGCGAGACCAGAATTATCTATCTTTTCTTTAATTTCTTTTCTCTTTTGTTCGATTGCAAGATCGGCAGTCTTGTCTTCCTTTGAAGTTTCACATTCATTAGATTTGGTATTTGAAAAGGTATTTTCAATTGGAGCTTCATTCAAAGTCTGTTCCCCATTCATGGCTTGTCTTTTGTTATTCTTGATAATCTCAAAACATTCATTACAATACACTGCCTTAGCTGGATCAGGTTTGAATGGAACTAAAGCTGGCTTTTGACATTTAGAACATACAACTTCTCAGTATTCAGTCTTAGGTTGAGTTTGATTAAATGTACGAGAAGATACAAATTCTAAAGCACTTCACTTCTTAATGTGAGTCTCAACATCTTCACGATTGTGAGCATATAGTTCACGAGTATGTTCGATAATTTCATTTTTGTAACTTACTTCAAAAGGTTTGAGTGGCCCTAAGCCCATGGCAGAAAAAGCATTGCTAGGCATACCATCAATTAAGTATTTGATATAGAAAGTATAGTTAGGTAAGTTTACTAAATCATTCTGAGAGAATTCGGATGTAAATTGTTTTTCCATGAAGCTAGCATCATCCGGTCCAATACGGAAAGAAACAATAGTACCGACGTTACCAAAAACAGAATCTCTAACTTTATCACCTAGTTGTTTTATATATTGATGAGTGATAATTAAATTCAAATTGTATTTTCTGGCTTCTGATAAAATATTAGCAAAAGATTCGGTAGAGAATGTTTGAAATTCATCGATGTATAGATAGAAAGGATTACGACTTTCGAGTGACATATCAGCACGAGACATAGCAGCTAACTGAATCTTAGTAACCATTAACGCTCCTAACAAAGTAGTATTCTCTTCCCCAATTAAACCTTTAGATAAGTTTACAATTAAAATCTTACCTTCATCCATGATCTTTCGAGCATCAATGTTACTTTCTTTTTGACCAATGATATTACGAACTAAAGGATTAGAAATAAATTGACCAACTTTGTTTTGGATTGGAGCGATAGCTTCACGTCGAAACTTAGGGTCATATTTTTCAAATTCATTTATTCAAAAAGACTTTACTGTTGGGTCAGTAATTTTGGAAACTACATCTTTACGATAATTGTCATCGGACAGCATACGATTGGCGCTAAGAAGAGTAGCACCAGGATATTCAAGTAAAGCTAAAATAGTATTAACTAAAATATATTCCATACGGGGAGACCAGACATCAGGTCAGATCTTTTTGAATACCCCCATTAATCCTGAAGCAACGATATGCTTCATCTCATTAGGAACCTCTTCGATAATATTAAAGGCAATTGGAAATTCAATATCAGAAGGATTGAAATACACAACATCATTAATTCTCTCTTTAGGGATGTAGTTAATTATCTTATCAGCTAATTCACCATGAGGATCAATGATAGCTAAACCATGCTTTTTAGAAATATCAGAAAAGCACATATTCTCGATAAAAGTTGATTTACCAGTACCACTCTTTCCGATTACATACATATGGTATTTGCGATCATTCTTTTTAATACCGAACTTGACCTTACCAGATCGGAAATTAGTAATACCTAAAGCGGTTATGTCACTTACATCATCCATAAGATAAAAATTAATATATTTATGTAAATTGTACAATAGATAACAGAAAAAAACAAGTGAAAAAACATTTTTTCAAAAACAAAACAGCTACTCTATTATGATAGGTAGATTAGAAGGCGGAGCTACTTCTTTGTTTTTGATAAAATCAACAGATTGAACAGAAATTCTTTGGAATGGGAAATGAAAAATGGTAGCTAATTCTTCAGAATTCAAAACTATAATCTTTTTTTCAAATTTGCGATTGATAGTTCTTTGGAAAAAATCTTTTTTCATATTTAATTCAATTTGAGGTTTTGAAGTTTTAGTTAACATCTTAGGCAATAAGCCTTCAACTTTTAATTCAACACCTTTATCAGCATTCCCTTCAAAAGAGTTCGAACTAGAAGTAAATTGCTTTACAAACATACTAATACTTGGGGATACAAACTTTTGAATACAAGCTTTAGGGGCGATATATGCTACACGGAAGTTACAAGCAAAAACACCTAAATCATTTTTGGATTTAAGATCACTAGCCTTAGCTTTGTCTTCAGGTGGAATTTCTTTTTTCTCTTCTTTTTTGTCTTCTTTGTTGGGATTCAATACTTGGGTAAGTAAAATCTTAAGTAAACCTAAAACTTCTTTTTGTAAAGTTTTCTTTTCAATAACTGGCTTTCCTAAAAGTTTGTTAATAACATTATCACTTTCTAAAGTGTAACTAGCTTTTTGAGGATCAGACAATTGGCTTAAAACAATTTGAACAACAGTAATTCCCTGATAATCAGTCTTATCAGCAGCTTCAGCTAGAATAGTAATAGGGTCAATAACTTTACTATCTTTGTCGGATACAATATCATTACGAATGACATTGATTTTGTAAATACTTTCTTTTTTTAATTTGTATTCTTCACCTCAGATATCAAAGTTATTATTAGGAATATTTGGTGGAAGAGCGGATAAGTAATCCATGACTTCTAAAATCTTGATATCAGTATACTGAGAATAAAAAGCAACTTCAACTAAATCTCTTAAAGATTTAGGAGTAATACAGATATATCGAAGTTGATTCTTAAAACAAAGAATTTCAAAAGTAATTTTTTTACCATCTTTGATTTTGATATTCTTCAAATTCTCAAAGAAGTTTTTCATTGATGTTACTGGCTGTTTGAAGCTATCTAAAGAGAATTTAATCTCCAAAAATACAGCGGGATCATCGTCAGCTTTCTTAGCCAAAGTCTTGTATATTTTGTATATCTTCTTTAAATATACAAAAAGAGTTAATGGTATTAGCAACCATCAAAACTCTCTTAGTATTACAAGAATAAAAGATATGATTTTTGATAAAAAATTACCAAAATTAGGCGTCATTTAATTTTTTTAGGCGCTTAGTATTTGAATATCATTAGAAATACCAGGCGTTGCTTTTAATTGATATTTACCGTCGGCATTTTTCTCAAATTGAATTGAGTTACGTAAATTAAATTTAATTGTATTATCTTTAGCCATACGTTGTTCTTTGACTTGAGCAATAATGTCGGACTCAGATAATGGCTGATTACTAGTTTGAAGAATTTGAACAATAATATCTTTGATAACTCCAGGATTGTAACCTCATTCAGCTAAGGCATAATTACCATGACCAACTAAAACAAAACGAGGATCCTTGATTAATTCATTGTGAACAGTTTGAACACTAACTTCTTTTTTCTTCTTATCAACCATTTGATTGACATTTAGAGCTTCATTCTCTTTCAAGTAGCTAGTTAGAGCTTTAAAATGAACTGGTTTTTTCAAATAGTATTTCATTAAGAAGTACGCTTTGTCTCTGGCATTCAAAGGATTGATGATTGATCAAGAGATCAAACCAAATTGGCCAAAAGGATTGGCACCAATCTTCTTATAGATATGCATTACATTTTGAATATATTTGGAATTAGTCTTGGAAGTCATAACTTTTTCAATTTCTTTTAAAGTCATGGGGGATTGATGTTTCTTTAGAATACCTTCAATTGATTCAGCTAATTTTTTAATATCATTTAAATTGATATTGGCAAAACATCAGAATGGTTTGAAAAAATTATTACCAGAAAAGAAATAGAAATTCTCATTCAATGATAATAGAAAATTAATAACTCCGGATTGAGTATCTTTACCATACTGCTCTTTTAGAGAATTCATAAAAGCATTGTCTTCTAAGACATCGCCATTAGTCTTTAAAACTTTTTTGGCAACAGTGATAAAATCTTTGTATAAAGCAGGCATCTTTTGTTCACGAATATCCTTTAGACATTCTTCTTGAATTTGTCTAATTCTCTCACGAGTAACCTTGAACTCTTGACCAATTGCATTAAAGGTCATTGGCTTTTTATCAAAAAGACCGAACCTCTTTTTAATGATCGTTTGGTCACGGCTACTTAATTCTTTAATTAACCCTTCGGTTAAAGTTGTAAGATTGTTTTTCGACATATTTAGTAATTAGATAGGTTTTAGTTAGGTATAATATAACATAGAAGACTAAAGAAGTCAAGAGCTACGGCAAAGAAAATAACACTCAATAATTAAAAAACCGGGAGATATAACTACCTCCCGGCAAACAGTTTCGGACAACTGTTTTTAGCTGTTTCTAAATCGAATTAGTCAAGTCGATAACAGCTTGTTTTGGATCTTTAGCATCGTTTATAGCTCTGCCTATAATCCCTTGGAAGCCATAATCACCAGCTGATTCCTCGACTTCTTTCAATGGCCCGCCCTGAGTAATAATACCAGGACTTAGAACTTGGATTTCATGATCAACGACCCATTTGTTATCGTCGATAATTGTTTTGATCTTTTTGATTGCGTCAATTTTTGTACCAGGTACAATAAAGCAATCGACTCCGCATCCTGCCGCAATTTCATAAATTTTATAGGCACCGTTGTCGTCAATCCATCCGCCTTCACTTTTAAGGAAAGCTGCATGAGTCATAACACCGCCAACTATAACTTGTAGACCATAATTGTAAGCGTAGTATGTCCATGCCCTAAGAACTTCTGGACCTGAAAGAGGAAACAAAATTACTGCATCAACGCCAGCTTCACAACATTGCCTCATAAACCCTTCACCCGTTTCTGGAATATCTGTGCCGGCCTTCTGCTGGTCATAGATGATAATCTTATCAGGATTTATAGAACGCAAAAGTTCTACTACCGTTTTCATACCATGAGCTCCGATCAAAAGCGCTCCGATCTTAAAGCCAGTGACTTTGGGATTGTCCTTGCACGCCGTTGCAATTTCTTCTAACTTTTTTAAGTCGGTAAAATCGAGTGCAGGAACAATTCCTCTGTGCGGGTACTTCTTGTGTTCAGGATAACCAAAAGATTTTTTAATCTCTTTGGTTCCGTATACCATAAGATAATTCTCGAATTTGCGGGCATCGGCTGAATCAATCTCGATGACTTTATTTTTGATGCAATAAAGTACATCTTCAGAATTAATAACTGGGTAAACTGGAATGCCGGTTGTTTTTGTAAATTCTTCGACGGCATTTTTACCATCGATAGTAACTTCTTGCCGGTCAAGCACTATTATTAATCCTGCGATTGTAATATCAAGATCAGAAAACTCTGTTTGCAATTTTTTTACTGTTTCGTATTTGGAAGCTCCGTCAGTAAAAACATCATCTAATAACATTATGCGGTAAGATTGTTTAGGAACATCACCAACGATCTTCTTTTTCCAATCTTCCTGTACTGAAGACATCTCTCCATGAGTTTTTGATTCCTTACGGGTCGCAAAAAAAGTTTTTAAGAAGCCCACTTCTGCTAATTTTGAGACTGCCATCACGGCCATATGATTCCCTTTTTCAGGTATACCATATATGGTATCAAATGTCTCATCAAGACCATTACTGGTAATTGTACTAGCTATTGCCTCACCTAAGACATTTAAATCATCGCCGTTTGACATAACCCCAATGTTACAAAAATATGGAGATACCCTCTTGTTTTTTAGTGTAAAAGGGCCTCCTATTTTTATAACTCCTCGACTGATCAAATACTTGATAAACTTCTGCTGATCTTCCGTAGGCCTAACTTGTTTCATTCTTAATTTCTCCTTCCTAAATATTTAGACAAAAACATAAAACAGTTCTTTTAATTTAAAAAAGTATCCTCCTTTCTCTATTAATTTTTAAAAGAACTGTTTTTTACATTGCCATAACTCTAACATAAAGTTGTTTAGATGTCAAATTCAAAAAATCAGAAAAACTATCAAAAATTATGTAAATTTTTGATAGTTTTTGCTATTATTCTTACGCCCGTTCCACATATTCAAAACGCTCAGTATTTACTACGATAGTATCCCCTTCTTTAATGAACATAGGAACATCAATTTCCAAGCCATTTTCTAAAACAACTTTTTTCATAGCACCAGAAGCAGTATTGCCTTTAGCAGAACCAGGAGCTTCGGTGACTAAGTATGAAATTTTAATTGGAATTTCAAAACTAACTGGCTCATCTTCAACATACACAATTTCAATTACAATTTTGTTTTTTAAAAATCTTAATTTATCACCAAAAACAGATACTGGCAAAACAAAACGATTCTTTTCTTTTTGATCAGAAAAGGTAACTTCTTTAGGAGTTTGAAAAATGTATTCCGCCTTACGACGTTCGGAATCTAATTCTTCAAACTTCTCAGTTGATTTAAAAGAAATTTCACGAGTAGCATTAGTTTTTAAATTTTTTAATTTAGTCTGCATAAAGGCTCCACCTTTACCAGGTTTTAAAAACTTGTATTCTAGAATCATTCAAGGATCATTTTCATATTTTAGAATTGTTCCTTTTTCAAAATCAGACGTAGAAATCATGATAATATATTTAACTTTTTAATTAGAGTATCAAATGTCATTGTTCCAATGGTAATTAGTATCCATACCACCAATAATTCAAATCTTATCTTTAAAGACTGCTACCCCATGATCTTCCCGACCAACAAAATCTTCGCTGATAATATTTTGAGATCAATTAATTCCATCAGATGTAAATCACATGTCATTAGTTTTGGTTTTGTCACTTCAGCCGCTTACAAAAAACATTTGATCTTTAAAGACATCCACCGTATGGCCATGACGCTCATCAAAAGGTGGAGCATCAGTTACTAAATTCCAATTAATACCATCTGAAGAATTCCAAACATCATGTTGAATATTCTCACCAAAGTCCAAACCACCTAATAGTCACATTTTGTTTTGAAAAACAACAACAGTATGATCATAGCGAACTGAGAATGGTGCCTTGATATTAGCTGGTTTTCAAATCAAACCATCATCTGAATATCAAATATCGTCATAGGTCTTACGTTTATCAAAGTTCACACCACCTATCAATCAAAGTTTGTCATTAAACACGGTGACAGTATGCCCTTCTCTAGCACCGAAAGAACCTAAGTCAGATACTAATTTTCAATCTTTGCCATTAGTGCTTGATCAAATATCGCCTTTGGTGCCAACACCAAATTGATAACCACCAATCAATCAAATCTTATCTTTGAAAACTACTAAAGGTAGCGAACGACGCTTCCCTCAAGGAGCTTTGGAAGTTATTAATTCCCAATCAATACCATTATTTGATTTTCAAATATCTGAGAAATGGGGAGCTTTTCAATATTCAACCATCTTACCTTTAGTAACATTATTGCCATCTAAACCTCCCATCAATCACAAAGCATCATTAAAAACAACTAGACCATGAGAATCACGAGTTTGGAATGGAGCAGTATCAATCTTAGTTCAGGTGGTTGTTTTTAAATCAACATCTTTGGTAGTTGTGGTTGAAGTCGTACTAGTTGAAATAGTTTTTTTAACTAACTTATCAGAAAAGGTATAGCCAAATCAAGCTAGACCTATTGTGAATATGAATAGGATGATAAAAATCTTTTTCATTATATAGAATTTAAAAAATTAAGAACCTCATTCAATCATTTTGCCTTCCTTTATAAATCTATCTAACATTTCAATCTCTTCAGCAATCCCTTCAATCAAATCATAATTATGGACTTCGTCAACACCAATTCAAGCATAGTCAGTCATAGAATCTTGAAGCTTGACTTCCCCACCAGCATAGTCACCATACAAACTAACAATGATTGCTGGAATTCCATCGGAACGAATGAAAGCCATGCTAGTTAAGTAACCAATGTTCTTAATATCAACGCCAGCTTCTTCTTTGACTTCTCGACGAGCAACCTTCTCAAAGATATTGTATCAATGAGCTGATGTATCTTTTGGAGTGTCGATATAGTCACTCTTCTCTAATTTGCCACCAGGGACAGTTCATTTGCCAGGCATATTCTTCTCTCAATCAGCTCGTTTAGTAATTAAATATTTATTATCTTTAACAACTATAACAGTTGCATTAAGATAATGAGCTTTGTCTTCGCTGTATTCAATCATATTGCTTTTTTAATGGTTTGTTATATGATTTAAATATATCACAAAAAACAAATTTATTCAAATGGATAAAAAGAAAAACACGTTTAACGTGTTTTTTTGTGCCCCTAGCAGGACTCGAACCTGCGACCATCAGCTTAAAAGGCTGTTGCTCTACCAACTGAGCTATGGGGGCAAGAGTAAAAAATAAAAGAACTGAGGTTCTTTATTGTTTTTATTCTACTATAATATGATAGAAATGTCAATAGTTTTGCTTGCTTTTTCATATTTTTTAAGATATAATTAACATAATCTTAAACTAAATATCATGGTTAATTTTAATATGAAAAATCAAAAAGCAATTGCTAAAACAGAACAACCAATACAAGGAGAAATTGTAGGAGAAAAATCAGAAATTACAATTCCGATAGAAGAAACTTTCTCAGAAGAAATGATGGCCAATGCAATAGAATTTAAACCAAAAGGTGAAGCGCCACTATCATATACCATACCCATGATGATAAAATTAGCCACAAAAGAAAATCGATTAGTAAAATTTCGCCATTACAATGAAATAATATTTGTGTCATCAAAATCAAATCCCAAGGCAATAAAAGCTAAATGCGAAAAAATACATAGAGCTCAAAAATGATAATTACAAAAGAAAAACACGCTGTAAAGCGTGTTTTTCTATTTATAATATAATTTATTAGGATAAAAGCGCATATCGATATAGTTGGCAATTATTTTTTTGTTTTGACTTTCTTTAGCAAAGAATTGATTAGCCGCGTTAAAGGCTTCAACTATATCAGTATTTAAAGTTAAATATATTTTGTATTTATTAATTCCGATTAAAGTAATAGCACTAGGAGTATTTAAAGAATATTCAAAACTAATAATAGATTGATCAATTTTTTGAGTCTTTAAATAAGCAAACAACTTATTGAAGCTAGCAACTGAAGGCTCATCTCAAATTTGATTTAAATTAGAATTGTTTTGATTGGTAATAGTGATAGTAACAAGTTTTTCTTTGCTTAATAAATTGCTTTTGAAAACCTTCCCTTCAGAGCTTAAGTAGGTATTATTCTTACCGCCATCTAAAAAGGCTGAATCTTTTAAATTTTCAAAGGCAATACGAGCAATAGGACTTTTTTCAGTAACAACAACATTTAAAGTTCTGGTAAAAAAATTCTTAGAAATATTAACTTCATCAATATCAGCTAGAAATACTTTTTTGATATTAGAAATATCAACAAAAACTAAATTATTGCTTATATGTAAAACAGATTTACCACCAATTAGAGTTTCGATCTCTTTACGGACTAAACCTTCAGGAACACGTTTGGTACCAATAATTTTAATATTATTGATTTTAAAAATATTACTAAATAAAAGAATATATCCTAAAAAACCAAAAATTGATAACAGACAAAAAACACCGAGTAAACGACGCATTTGACGTTGTCTTTGCTTTTGAAGATATTTGGTTTTAAATTGGCGACTCATTTTTTATTTTTTGGCTTTTATTATTGAAATTGGTTTAGGCATGAACTTTTGTAAAATTTTTGGAATCTTAACTGATCCATCTTTCTGTTGATAGTTTTCTAATATAGCAATTAAAATTCGAGGAGAAGCTAAAACAGTATTATTCAAAGCAAAACAATATCTCTTATTACCAGCTTCGTCTTGGAATTTGATATTTGATCTACGGGTTTGTCAGTCAGTTAAATTTGAACAGGAATGAGTCTCACCATACCCTTCTCTACTTGGCATATATGTTTCAATGTCATGAGCAAGATATTTACCAGCACCCATATCGCCAGTACATAAATTCAAAACTCTATATGGTAAATTTAATTCTTTTAGAACTTCTTCGGATATAGCCATCATTTCGTTAAAATATTTTTCAGCTAATGATAAATCATTTTCGCAAATCATAACTTGTTCAACTTTTAAGAATTCATTAACTCTATACAATCCTTTAGTATCTTTGCCATAAGAACCAACTTCACTACGATAACAAGGTGAAAAAGCACAAACTTTGATTGGCAATTGTTTTTTAACTAAAACTTCGTCGCTATAATAGGCTAAAAGAGATAATTCTGAAGTACCAGCTAAATATGAATCAGGATCATTGCTTAATTTAAAGACTTCATCTTTTAAGTATGGGAAAAAACCAGAACCAAAGAATGTAAAGTCCTTAACAATAGTAGGAACTGTCATAGGTATAAAACCTTTTTTAACTATCTTGGAAAAGGCATAATTAATTAAAGCCATATGTAATAAAGCACCCTCATTCTTCAAATAATACCCGCGAGAGCCATGAGCTTTGGTGCCTTTATCGAAATCAATAATATCTAAATCAATACCTAATTGAATATGGTCTTTGATTTTGAAATTGAATTTAGGAATCTTGCCAACGGTCTTTAAAACAACATTCTCTTCAGAATCTTTACCAACAGGAGTAGAACTTGAAACAATATTAGGAATTCTAAAATATATATCTTCAAATTCAGTTTTAATTGAATTAAAATTCAATTCTAACTTTTCAACTTCTTCTTTTAGTAACTTTCCTTGAGAAATTAAATCATCATTACGTTGATCCTTCATACGGCTAGCAATTTCATTTCTTTTAGCGCGTAATGTTTCAATCTTAATTAGAAGTTGGCGTTTAGATTCATCCAATTGAATTAATTTATCAATATCTAAAACAAGACCTTTGTTAACGCAAACTTCTTTAATTAATTCGGTATTTTCTTTTATGTAGTTTATATCTAACATATTTTAAAATTTAATTTTATTCTTTACAGCAATCAACCAAGTTCTTAACAATATTACCAATCTTAGAGAAGATAGAAGCGGAAGGATGATTAATTATTTTTTCTTTCGATTCGCCAATAGGAACACTAACATCAGCTTCAGGAATACCACTCTTAACATCCTTAACATCAATAATTTTAAGATTTAATGCTCAGAATAAAGAATAGAGGTTATATGACTTATCAAAGAGATCTTTAGCTAAAGTAGTTTCGTTGCTTTTTAATTTCTTGGTTGCAACTTCCATAATACGCATTGAAGCAGCTAGTAAGTGCTTAGAAATACATCAGACTTCCCCTGTTGGATCTTTAACTATCTCCTTTAAGAGTTCGGCTCGCATTTTGCGAACATCATTTAACATATCTAAGAATTTCTGATCTTTAGTTTTTCCATAGGAAAAGAAAAAATGTTCTTCTAAAGATATTAAATTCATAATGCCGATAGACAAATCTTCGCCAGAAGCTAAATCTAAAACATTATCTTTCATATTGTTTATCTTTTTTGATAATTCTTCACCATTAGTGATCATATTGGAAAATTTAAATTTATTAAATATATTCTAGCAGAATTTGTAGAAAAATACAAAGCTAAAGACTAAAAGCAATACCAAAGGAATAACAACTTTTTGATATGGAAAATATACTTTGCCTTTGTTCCCCTTTTTTAATCAGTTATTAATAAAAATACTAGTATAGACTAAGATAGAACCAATAACTGACGAAAACAATAAGCGATCAATACCAAAGATTTTATTCATAGAATGGCCTAAAATATTCATTAATTTTAAAGGCGAAAAAGTAATTAAAAAGAATGATAAAAGAATAACTCAAAAAGAAAATTTAAAATCTTTGTTTTTCTTTTGAAGGTATTCTTTTAATCAAATTGTCATAGAGATTAAAAGCCCACCAACTCATAAACCAGAAACTAAATCATCAATACCTAAATAGCGACAAAGACCAACGCCAGAAGCAATAGCGATAGTACAGACGGGACAAACAGCTTTAGTTACAAAAGGCAGAAAAGTTAGAATTGATATCGAAGATAAGATTTTAAATATTTTTTTTGAATTCATGATTTTTAAATTAAATTTTTGTTTTTTAATAAATTAATAAATTGATTGGTTTTTTCATAAAGTTTTTCTTTAGACATATCTGAAACAGATTGATATTCGGGATTTTTAATAATTGTGCTATCAAAATATTTATTATATATTGTTTCTCAAAAAGCAATCAGAATTTCGTGTTTTAAATATGCTAGAGCTTGTAATTTATTTTTTTCAGGATATTTACCTTTAAATTTTCAATGAGTAGCTAGTGTATTTTTAGAAAACAATGTTTGAATAAAAGACACAATTGCTACCATAAAATCTCTATGTTGAATTTCTTCTAATGGCTTTTCTAACATATCAAAGAGTTCTTTTTTTTGATAGTTGAAATAACCAAAATCTTCTTGATTAAAATTCTTAAAATCACAATATAGGAATGGATTATCGAATTCTTTTTGATAATTCTCAGGAATGGTATATTTAAAAGGAATATCAAATAAACCACAAGTATTTAACGGCGATTCTCCTTTGTCTAAATTTTCTGGTTGATTAAAATTAAACATTTGGTATTTTATTAAATTATTATCCAGTTCGATATTCTTCTAAAAATATCTTTATTTTTTAACGATGGTAGGTGAATCCAAAGAAATATGTACTTCCATAATTTTTTTGAATTCATGATATGAAAAATTAATAATTGGATTATTAAGAAATTTAGCTTTAAAAATTCTAATACTGTTCTAAAAATTCTTTTATATTACTTAAAACTATTGGAAGTGTTAGAGATATTTTTTGGGATTCATAAACATTAATCTCGTTAACAGGAAAATTCAGAATCTGACCAAAAGCATATCTTAAGAAATATTCATAAGTTTCGGATCTCATTAAATTAGTCTCTTCAACAAGTCTATAGGGATAATGATAAGTATCTTCTTCTTGATTTACAATGAACAATCTATCTTTGTCATAGGCTATTTTTATAAAAGCAAAAAAATCTCTTAGATACTTTTCTATTAATTCTTGGCTATCACCTTCTAATTCTTGATTACTAATCTTGGCTAATTCTACTTTAACCTTATTGAGTAATTTATTCTTAGTGGCTTTAATTCGATCTCGTATTTTGTAATCAATAGGAGTAAAACTTCATTTATAGTCTTTGAAATCAAAATTACTCATTAATCATTTTTTATCGGAACCTTCTGTTTGAGAATTATCAATAGATTTGTTTTTACTAGAGTCTTTAGGGTCGGGTTGATATAGATTCATAATATATTTTTATTATTAAAACAAAGTCTTAATTACAATAATTATAGTAAAAGTAACAATAAAAGTCAAGTTAATTTAAAAGGAGATGACTTCATCCCCTTTTAAATTGTATTTATTGTTCGTCTTCATCATCAGTAAATTCATCATCTTCTTCATCGGCATTGATTTTAGTTAAATCATCACCATCAATATTCATTAATTCTTCATCCCCCAAAAAGGCAGGATCACCTTCTTCTAAGATATTAGTTTTTAATAGCATAGATTTGCCACAGCAAACCAACTCCCCTTCGCCTCCAGCAATAACTTTTACAGTATTGCCACAGACTGAGCATCGATAGACTTGATCTTCGGTAGTCATGATCAAAATTTTATTTAATTTGTTAATTTTTTAAATTAGTATTCTTCGTTTTTTAATTGATAAAAGGCTTGAGCGTGTTTACAAGATGGGCATTCTTTAGGTGCTGAGGTTGCAAAATGGACATAACCACATTCACGGCAGACTCAGTAGACTTCAGTTGATTTTTCAAAAACAGTTCCATCCATTAAATTCTTTAAAAGTTTTTGATAGCGTTCAGAATGATGATTCTCAGCTACTAATACTGCTCTAAATCATTTGGCGATTTCAGGATAGCCTTCATCATCAGCAGTTTTGGCAAAATCAGAATACATTATTTCTCATTCATAATTTTCGCCAAGTATTGCAAGTTGAAGATTCTTTTTAGTATCACCAATATCAATAGCGCATTCAGTTTCAACTTTGATTTTGTCCAAACCAACTTCTTCAGCTTTTAAAGTTTGGATTTTGTTAAAGATTTGTTTAGCATGTTCGCGCTCTTGGTCAGCAGTATCCAAGAAGATAGCTGCGATTTGTTCGTACCCTTCTGTCTTGGCAATCTTTGCAAACATAGTATAGCGATTGCGAGCTTGGGATTCCCCAATGAAAGCTTTGACTAAATTTTCTAAAGTTTTTTTCATAGAATTTAATTTAAAAATTATTTAATTAAGAATAATTTATATAATTTTTGAATTATTGTCAATAGCAAAAACGTTATTCAACAAAATTTTGGCCAACTAAATATCCAGTAGTTCAACACATCTGAAGATTGTAACCCCCAGTCTTGCCATCAATATCTAAAACTTCACCAGCGAAATACAAATTTTTAATAATCTTTGATTTTAAAGTCTTTTGGTCGACTTCTTTTAGATCAACTCCACCAGAAGTAACAATGGCATTTTCAAAACCTAAGTGACCATTGATAACAATCTCTAAATTCTTTAAAAGTTTTACAACAGTTAATCGCTCTTCTCTAGTAACTTGATGAACTTTTTTCTTAATATCGATTTTAGATAATTTTAGAATTGGTTCAATCAAATACAAAGGTAACAAATCTTTCAAAGAATTTTTGAAATCATGATTTTTATATATCTCAAAATCTTTTTGAAGACGCAGGTCTAATTCTTTTTCAGTTAGAGCTGGTTTTAAATCTAAAACCAAAGTAACATTGCCTTTTGATAGCAACTTAACAACTTCATTGCTAATATTTAAAACTATTGGACCAGAAATACCAAAATGGGTAAATAGTATTTCACCAAAAACACCCTTCTTAGCGCCTTTGATTTTTAAACTCACATTCTTTAAAGCTAAGCCTGATAATTGAGGAATTCAAGGATTAGTAGCTTTCAAAGGTACTAAAGCTGGAAGAATTTCAGTAACTTTATGACCCATAACTTTTAGCATGGTATAGATAGCACCATCAGATCCAGTGATTGGATAGGCTTTACCACCAGTAGCAATTAAGTAGTTCTTACCTACTACTACCCTGCCATCGGCTAATTCAATATCAGTAATAGTTTTGTTTTTAACATGGAAATGAAGAACATTAGAACTTCTTCAAATATGGACATGATTTTTTTCTAAATTGGTTTCAAAGAAATGCAAAACACTCTGACCATCATCAGAACTTGGGAAATACCGATTGCCTCGTTCAACTTTTAAAGCTAGACCACCCTTTTCAAAGAATTTTAAAGTTTCTTTGACACCAAATTTTGAAAAACCAGAATACAAAAACTTACCACCTTCGTTGTAATTAGCAATCATCTTTTTAAAGTCTAATTCGTCATGAGTGATATTACATCTACCTTTGCCAGTTAATAGCAACTTCCTGCCCAAAGCACGATTGCGATCGATAATTAGAATTCTATTATCTTCTTTTTGAGAAGCGATTAATCCAGCCATCATACCAGCAGGACCACCACCGATGATAACTAAATCATAAACAATATTTTCCATAAGTAATTTTTAATTTGTTAAAAATATATTAGAAGATAACCATTAGTAGTATTATCAGCATAATTCTTGATAGTATTATCAGTTACAAAACCATTGAGAATAGTACGGACACGATAAATCAGAACGGGTTCATTATTGATGGAATGTAGTCCCTTACCAACAATGATTTGCAGGTAGTGATGACCATTGTCTTTGACATCAATAATTGATTCCAAAAACAAATCTTTGAGATAATCAAAAGAAACGTTAGTGCCTAACATATGACAATCAATAATTGGAACTGGTTTGGAATTATCCATAATTAATTAAAAGGATTTTGTTTATTAAAGTCGGGAATAAAAAAATCTTTAGCATTCTCTTCAAAAGGCTGAAAGAAAACTTCTTCAAAGTCAAATTTATTTAAATAATTCATAACATCATTGTATTCATCAACATTGATGGGACGATTTAATTTCACAATATCTTTGGCTTTGTATAGTGGATTATATTGAGTCATTAGACTCAAAATGATATTAGATGAAAAAGAATTGATAATATCTAAAGCATCTTTAGTATTATCAGTATGATTAGGAAGAATTAAATGACGAATGATAACTCCCTTCTTCATAACATCATTTTCAATAATATTATTAGGTTGTTGACGAATCATCTCGATAATTGCGTTAGAAGCAACTTCTTTATAGTTTTTGACTTTAGAATATTCTTCAGCTAATAAATTAGAACTATATTTAAAATCAGGAAGATAGATATCAATAAGACCTTCTAAAGCTTTAAGGTCTTCGACTTTATCATAAGCATTAGTATTGTATACTATAGGGATAATCAAGCCTTTTTGCTTAGCTTCCAAAATAGCATCCCGTATTTGATTTACTCAGATAGTCGGAGTAATCAAATTGATGTTATGAGACCCTTGCTTTTGTAAGTCTAGCATAATATCAGCCAATTGGCTAATTTCGTAATCTTGACCAATTCATTCTTGGGATATCTGATAATTCTGACAAAACTGACAATGAAGATTACAACCAGAAAAAAAGATAGTTCCAGAGCCTTGAGTCCCAGAAATTATAGGTTCTTCACCATAATGCTTACCAAATCAGGCAATTTTGACTTTCATGAATTAGTGTTTAAATTTATATATAAAATAGAAAACTCAGATCATACATATTGATAAAGTAACAATCTCAGGAATAGCTAAGCCTAACTTAAAGACAAACAATCAGATACCAAAAAACAAAAATCACACACTAATTAAAGTTATAGCTATAGTTTTGGTAGCAATTCCTAATTCGTAATTAGTATCTAAAAGATTCTTACCCAGATAAAACAATCCCAAAGGAAAAGTAACAAAAAAAGAAATTGCAAAAACAAAATGAATTAAGTATGTTTTGGTAAAAATACCAATGAAAGTTAAGAAGATTGAAGAGAACAAAAGAAACAAGCGGCAAAGGCCTTTGGAATGTTCTCTATTGATAACCAGTAAAGTAAAAATACCTAAAGTAATGCCGCTAACGATCAAACTGATATTAAAAAATTCATTTACAAGACCAAAATCACTCAAAGAATCTTTGATTCAACTAAAGCCAGTATAATACGAAGAGTAGACCGAAACAAATATCAGAATAAAACTTAGAAGAATTAGTCTTGAATTTTTTTTAATTGATTTTGGCATTTTTTAATTGAGTTATTAATTTATTAAAATCTTTAGAATTATTTATTAAAACCGCTTGTTGACGCAATTCTTTAGCTCCAGCAAAACCTTTTAAATACCCTGCTAAGAATTTTCGCATTTCGAGATAAGCTTTGGATTTATCATATTCTAAATAATATTTCATATGTTCACAAATTATTTTAGCTAATTCCTTACTAGATAATTTAAATTCTTTTTTAGTTTTGAATTCTTTAAAAATTCAATGCTTTTGCATGGCGATTCTACTAACCATAATACCTTTTATTTTACTTTTTTTCAACTCAGAATACGCCATTTTAAAATCAGTAATGTCGCCATTTAAAATGACGGGAATTTTTAAAGAATTAGCAATCTCGTGAATACTAGATCAATCGGCAAAACCCGTATAGCCTTGAACAACGGTACGACCATGAATAGTAACAGCATCAATACCGATTGATTCCAATTGCTTTAAAAAAGGCAAAATATCAAACTTCTTATATCCTAAGCGAGTCTTGACTGATAATTGACCAGAATAATTCTCACGAATTGACTTAATGAATTCAAAAGCTTTTTTGTAATCTTTTAAAAAAGCTGACCCACACATACTTTTAACAATCTTAGGAGCAGGACAACCAAGATTGATATCAATACCAGCGGGATTTAATTTAGCAACGATTACTTTAATTGCTAAATTCATAATTTCAGCATCATAGCCAAAAACTTGAACAATAACTGGTTTTTCTTTGGAATCAAACTTGGCAATTTTTAAAGTCTCTGTTTCGTTATATAAAACAGCATTGCTAGATATCATGGGAGTAAAAACAATATCAGCTTTAAACTTCTTGCACATCTTCATTAATGGCTGAGTAGTGATATTCGCCATAGGACCAAGAATGAAAACTGGTTTTTTAATTTTTGATCAAGAAAAATTCATACTACTAAATATATTAATATATATGAAGTATAACATACAATAAATCAAAAATCAAAGAAAATTTAAAAGGAGGTGGCAATGATGCGGCCACCTCTTTTATGCAGCACGACGGCTAACATTATACCGGGAAAAGCTTTAAAATTGTTTCCCTCAACTTTCTTGGAGTGCTTCTACTCATCTTGGTGATTCCAGTTTTATCAATAACCACCGGGTAAGTTTTCTGATTATGGATTTTAATCATAACCTTATCGAGTTCTGATCTCACCGTGATCCAAGCACCTCGCAATTGCCCTTGATAATAAGTAGCTTTTCTACTTAGCCCTCCAGATCCGCAAAAATACGACAGCTTAACTTTTGAGTCAATCATTTCTAAAATTTCTTTATTAGTCTCATAAGTGAAGTCCATCTTTTCCTCTCTTTCATTTACTTTAGAATTAGCTTAGAGCTATTAATATTATATCACTTTTTAAAAAATATACAAATAATTTAAAAGGGGGCAGTCGTAACGCACTGCCCCCTAAAAAACAATCACAATTAAAAGCTTTTTAAAATATGTTTTAAAACAATAATTACAAACTAAGACTCTCGATGTAATAATTCATTAAGTTTTAACAAAAGAAGAATTTCTCTTGCTTCGAGTTTTTTAAAAATCCGTATTTCTTTTGATTTTAAATTTATTTCCATCATATTTATATATTTAACAACATTTAGAATATCGCCTTTTTGTTTTAATACCAATCCTTTTCAGTCAATACTATGGTTTCCTTTTCCCTCATTAATCAAAAAACAATCGCCTTCTTTGTTAAGTTCTAAAACTAGAGAATTAAAAAACTTATCGTATTGACTTTCTTCTGGTAATCTTGGTTGTGATTTTATATTTAATTTCATAGTTATTTAATTAAAATATTTGTTATAGAAAAGATTTAATTCAGTAACAACTTTATTAGAATCGATATTAGTGTTTTGGCTTTCTAATTGAATTCTTTCTTCAAAGAGTGTTTTAAGTTTAGCAGATTTATTTAAAGAATATCCTGAAATAGCCAAAACAAGTAAAATATTTTTTAAATATTTGTTAATATTCTTATTGGTAAGCCTATCGAAATGAATAGGATTTTTTTTAAATTTAATTACTTTTTCTAAAAAAATATTTACAAAACAATTCGAATCTCCATAGGAAAAATTAATTAATTTTACCAAAGGCGACTTAAGTAAAAATTCTAAATTCAACATATCGCCATTATTAAGAAATTGCATAAATAATTTAGCAACTTTATTACAGATAGTTTGATCTTTTGATAATACTTTAAAATACAAAGAAGTTTCTTTAACATGATGAATTAAAAATTTCAAATAATTATTTTGATCTAAATTGCTTTGACTATTATTAAATCTCCTGGCCCTAATTAACAAATTATCAAGTTCTGTTTCAAATTTGCGTATTTCTGAACAAAAATCCAAATCAAAAAAATGATTTTTCTGATTCTTTTTATTAGCAATAATTTCTGGTATTTTATTTTTCATTGGTATTTTGTCTTATAGTTTTTTGAAAATATTCTTTTAAAAACAGTTCTAATTCTGTTGGTACTTTATTAGAATTTTCCTTAACAATTTTCTTCTCAAAAGCAATTCTAGCTTTAAAAATTAATTTGAATCTACTATAATCTTCAGTTGAACCTTTGATTAATTCTAGAATAGCTAGAATTTCAGAAATATGTTTGAGAAATTTCTTAATATTAAAATTATTCAATTTCTTATACCTATTTTGTTGACCTTCAGACATTAAAACACCTTCTAAATAATGATTAAGAAACACCTTTAGGTCTCCGTTTTTAGATTTAAAATCAATAAGATCAACTAGGGGTTGTGATAAAATGGTTTCTACGTTTAAGGTATCTTTGTTATTTAAAAATATCATGAAAAACTTTGTTATTTGATAAGTAATAACATTGTTTTTCTTATAGGAAGAAAAAGAAGCTGAATGCTCAAGAAGACATTGAGATATATCTTTTAGAATAGCATGGTCACGAAAACTACTTTTTCCATTGATATATTGATCGGCTATATTAATTAACATAGCGGGGTCAGTGGCAATATTTTTGTTTCATTCTGGTTGTTCTGTCGCTGATTGATTAATATTTTCTTTTTTCTTCTTAAAAATTTTATCAAAAAATCTTTTAAAAAAATTAGCTACTTGAGGGTCATAAACCTCGCGTAATTCAATATGCTCAACGGCTAATTGAAGCTCTTTAAATCGTGGAAAATTTGAATTGATTTCAAAATATTTAAGAACATCTAATATATGCTTGCAATAGAGCCTGATATCTTTTTTATTAATATTAGAAAACAAAGTTATATATTTTAGTAAATAATCAACAGCACAGTCCTTAAGATTGGTTCCCTTGGAATATTTATTGATGAGATCAAATATGGGGGGTTTAAAAAATTGGCTAACATCAACAAAATCACCCATTCTGAGAAACTTCCCAAATACCTCAGTAAATTTTGATCTAGCTGTTGGATTAATTCCCAAAGCATTATCAAGCTCGGGGGAGCCGTTTATTAAAGAAGTAATTTTTTTAATATTGTTTCTAATAACATTAAAATCATCGGAAGACAAAATTTCATCTAGATAAGAAACAACACTGGTTTCAAAAATATTAAAATGCACAAGCTCTTGATAGCCTGGTCTTGATCTACCCTTTATTATCTCTGGAATTATTGGTTTGGCTTTTGGTTTGGAATTTTCTTCTAAAACAACATTGGCAAATAAATTAGATGATTGAAACTGAGAATCGCTTTTTTTATTTTTTGATGGCATATTTTTATACAACATATTTATATTTTATATAATTTCTTAGGATCAGGGATTATTAATTTGGCTTTAGTAGTTTTGGTTAATTCTTGTTTAAAACCACTTTGTTGATCAACATCGCCATGATTAATAAAAATAGTAGTCGGCTTAGGAGACTTGATGTTCTTGACAAAGCTTAAAAGCTTGCTCTTATCAGCATGGGATGAATAAGCTGAGATTTGAAAGATACCACATCTAACCTTAACCTTCCTACCCTCGACTAATACAGTCTTACGACCTTGAATTAATTTCTCACCAATAGTATTTTTAGCTTGATAGCTGATAAAAACAACAGAATTATTCTTTTGAGTTAGATATATTGGAAGATAATTAATAATTCTACCGCCAGATAACATACCAGAACCGGCGAGAATTATTTTCGGACTACGATCACTAATAACCTTTAGGGATTCGATACGATCATCAATAATATTGAAATTTGGAAAATTAAAGATATCGTCTCCTGATTTGATTTTCTTAATAGCTAAATCATTAAAAAGATTCTGATACTTCTGATAAACTGTTAAAATATTTTTGGACAAAGGACTGTCTAGATATACTGGAACATTTTGAATTTTACTATCATTAATTAAATCGTTTAGATCATATAGAATTTCTTCAGTACGTTCAATTGAAAAAGCTGGAATTAAAACTGAACCACCATTCTTAATAGTTTTGTTGATGACAGATAAGAGATCCGCTTTGCGACGATCAACTCCCTTATGCAATTTATTACCATAAGTAGATTCAATAATCAAAGTGTTGCACCCATCCACAAAATCAGTTGCTTGAATTATTGGAGTCAAAGTATTGCCAATATCACCAGTGAAAACTAATTTTTCGATTTTGTTATCTTCAGTGACTGAAACTTCAATAATACTGGAGCCTAAGATATGGCCAGAGTTCTTAAAGGTTATGAAAATACCTTCCTTGGGACTAAAAGTTTGATAATATTCATAAGTTTTGACTTGATCAATTGCTTTTAAAACTTCATTTTGAGTATATAGTATTGGGCGACGATATCTTTTTCAATTGTTTTGCATGACTAAAACAGCATCTAATAAAATATAGTATAAGATATCTTTAGTAGCAGGAGTAGTATAGATTTTGTTTCGATAACCACTTTTGATCATTAAAGGAAGTCTGCCACAATGATCAATATGAGCATGAGTAATTAAAACAAAATCAATATCTTTAACATTAAAATCAAAAGGAGTTTTATTGCGATAATAGTCATTATCGTCTCCTTGGAAAAAACCACAATCAACGACAAATTTTGTCTTATTGGTTTTAATAACCATTAAGGATCCGGTTACTTCTTTACTAGCACCATAGAAAGTTATGTCCATAAACAAAGCTTAATTTGATTAATAATATGATATCATAAAAATCAAAAAGCAACAATAGTTTGCAATATATCAAAAAATTCGTTAAACTGTAGATATAAAAATACAATATGAATAATACTGAAATTAAAAAAAGAGAATATTGAGTGGATATTGCCAAAGGAATTGGCATTATGCTAGTAATGCTTGGGCATACTCCTATTGGGCCGGAAATATTAAGATATTCATATATCTTTAATATGCCTTGTTTTCTTTTCCTATCAGGATATTTTTTCAATATGAATAAATATATGGATTACAAAAGTTTTTTTAAATCCAAAGCTAAGGCAATATTAATTCCCTACTTAGGATTTTCAATACTATCAATAATATTCTATAAATTCTATTATAGGATGCCAATGAGTGATTGAGTTACCATGAAGAATATGGTTGTAGCATTCTTCGCTGCAACTAGAAATCAAATATTCTATAACATCCCCCTGTGATTCTTACCATCGTTATTCTTCATGGAAAATATCTTCTATTGAATAAGAAAAATCAATAGAAAATATTTAGAATGAATGATCATACTTACTATTGGGGGATATTTTGTAATGAAGTATGATACGCTATACAATCCAAGATGAATTTGAACTATTGATAGTAGTATGTTCTATCTAATCTTCTTTAGTCTAGGATACTATATTAAACAAGGATTGTTAAATATCGAGATTAATAAAATAATAATAAAATTATTAATTATACCGGCTATATTAATAAATACATTAATAATTTACAATACAACTTTATTTGATAAGATATTCAAAAATACTTTTGTAATGAATAACAAATTAATATATTTTATTTCTTTATTGGTATTATCTTTCTCGGGAATATATATAGTAATAAATATTTCAAAATTAATTAAACGCCAATTAGCTTTAGAATTCTTAGGAAAGAATTCGATAGCCTTCTTTGGTCTTCATATTCTTTGCTTCTGAACATTAGATAAATTTATAAAACCATTAGAGATATTTAACAACAATCTAATACTACTAAGCATTCTATATGTTTGAATTACAACCTTAACGATCTCAATATTGGTACCGTATTTAAAACAATACTTTCCAAATGTTTTCGGGAAGAATTAAAAACCAACTCAATAGAGTTGGTTTTTAAATTGTATTGATTATTTTTTCTTGGCATGGGCTTTAAGATCTTCTGATACCTTGCTAGAATACGAAACGATTGAACCATCTTGCATTACTATATCTAAACCCAAACTTGGTTTTAAAATTTGGTTACCAAAATATGTGCTAGCTAGATTGGCAACTTCTTTAATAGTAGCGTTATCATTACCATGAATTACTACCTGGTCAGTCATAATGCTGCCTTGGCTAGCTATATCTTGGAATATCTTAATATCAATATTAAATTTTTGGTCTCGAAGAACACCCATAAAATTAATAAAATTCATTAAATCAAATTTGCTCAAATCTTTGAAGGTAATATATGTCTTTAAAATTTCATGCGTATTTTTGCCTAGCTTAACGCCATCATTAACCCTAAAATACAATCAATCTTTGGTTTTTTTAGATTTAGGGAGAATATTAATTTCTGGAGCAAATTCTACGGGCTTGCCATCAACAGCTCTTGACTTAATATCTTTTGTAAAACTATCAAAAGCTTGATAAGCTTGAGAATTTTCAACTTGAGTTGTTAACCCATCTCTGATTTTTATATATTGCTCTTCGGAGGTTGCTGTTCTTAATAATGGTGCCTGAATAAGTTGATTACGATCTAGCCCTATATAATTATCAAAAGCAAAATTCATATATTCATCTTTACCCAAAGAGCTTAAATCTATGTTTTTAGATTTAGCTATTTTGGCCAATTGATAACTAGCTTCTAAGCCAGTCGGCTCTTTTGTTTCCTTTTTAGATTTATTAGGGGCTTCAGTATTATTAGGTTTTAATGTTATTGTTCCTCATTTTTTACTTCTGTCCTTAACAGTCTTTTCAACTACATTAACATTGGTTGGCATAATACCAGCAGGAGCAACATCCATTGCCTTAGCAGAAGTTAAAGGCTTACCATAAGTAACAAACACCGGTAGAGGAACTGCCATAGGAATTTGATCAGCAGATAATTGAGAGAATCTCAAAGTATTAATTGCTTCTGGGATAGTACTATTAGAATTGATAACAAAATTATTTAATGAATTGGCGCCTTCATGAGTAGCTAACACACTAACTAAATTATCTTTATTGACAACCTCAACAAACCCACCATTAAAACCAACTTTACCATTATGAATATCAAACATATTATATATTGGTGACTGTTCGCTAATAGTAATAGACTTAGAATCAAAAGGAATCTCAAAAGCTCTACCACTGCTATTTCGAGTTTGAGATACTCAAAGCATTAGTTTATTATCTTTGATAGCTTGGATTGGATCAATTGAAATATTACCAGCTGAAGAACCTTTTGAGGTCATACCACTAATATCAACAATAATATCCTTGCCATTAGGAGCAATATGATAATGTAAGCCGGCTTCATTAAGATCGTAAACACCTCGAGTATTGTTATGTAATCAAATATCTCGATGGGCATCAACCATGTTAGGATGATTATCGGTAAGTTGTTTGGCATCAACGACGGATCTAAGAGAACCTGGAGTAGCAACATTTGCCGAAGAAGCATTAAACACAATATCATTAGCCCTTAAAGCCTCTTCGTTATATACTAATTTGTTTTTATCAAAAACAAAAATATTTTCGAATTTTTTCTCGCCTCTGATTCATAAGTCATAATTACCATCACGATCCAATCTTAATTCTTTAGCATCGTTAAGATGAATGTAACTAGGTCTTTCTCTAAAAGACATATTATCTTTTAACTCAAAACTATGAGTTGCTCCTTCAATATGACCATTAATACGATCACTAATACCTTTTAAAAAGGTAGTACCTACTGGATTAACATCCTTATGTCATAAAGATTCTAAAGCGCCTTGTTGATGAGGATTAAAGATAGCACCAACTTCTTGGAAAGCAATACCAAAAACAACTGATCTTAAGGCACTACCACAGAAGGACTTCAAGGCTTTACCATTTTTGAATCCACGGAATTGGGCATCCTTCTCTTTAATACCATTGTCATTTTCTAATAGTTTAGTTTTTTGAGCAGTAGTACAATTGTCTAAATATTCATCAAAAGTAAAACTACCGAAATGAATATTCTTTTCTTCACAAATCTTTCGAAGAGCTACTTTGAATTTAGAACGATTAATATCTAATTTAGTTCTCTCTTTGTCAATGTTCTGGGGACCAGAATACAATAATAAATCAATTGATTTGTCATCTGATAATTTAATTCTGGCTTCCATGTCAGCGATATGAGCGACATAGCTAGAGATATTATCAGGAGTAATAGCGTGGCCTTTGTTAGCAAGGTCAGTAGTATTAGTCTCTAAAGTTTTAATAGCATCAGTAACTTTTAAACCATCGTAACGAAATCTTTCTAAAGCTAAACGATGCTTATCTTTATCATCAAAGCCACGACCACTAGCCATATCTCGAAAATGTTGAACGCGACGTTGCTCTCAATCATTACGAGATCTAATAGCACCAAAAGTACCAGCTAAAACAGCTGTAGCACCAAAAGAACCTCAAGAAGCAGCTTTGTTAAATAGAAACATCGAACCTAAAGAATTACCAATACCTTGAAGAATAGCTAAAGCTGAGGATACTGTATCTTCGTTAACTAAACTACCCAATTTAGTCTGATGTAATTTATCAACTATACGATCAACAGTATTTAATTTTTGTTCAGTACGTAAACCAGCTCGCATATCACCGATAATGATTTGTAAATCAATCTCAACGGAATCAATACCCTTTTTATTGGCTACTGAAGCTCTAACTATCTTAGCAGTCTCAAGAAGGTTATTAGCATCTAAAGCTGATTCACCAAAAATATCAGGATTCTCAGCTTTGATTCTTTCGGATAAACGTTTTTGAGTATCAATGAATACGGAACTCGTCATAACAGAATCACCTTTAGCATAATCTCTGATAGCTTGAATAATTTCATCTTTAATTGGACCATCCTGTAACATTCTAACATTCTCACCACCATGAATAGCGTCATTCAAATCAGGAATATTAATTAAGCGATCAATGATAGCATTATTGAGATTTGATTGAGAATTGATTGTTAGATCTTCATCAACAAACATATTCCCCTTTTGAACAATCTCTTTTTTAAATTTACTAACTTCTTTTTGGCGATAGTATTCTTTAAAAGCACCATACTTTCAAATTCTTTTGAAAAAATGATTTATTTTTCCAAAAAAACCTTTATTCTTATCTTCTCGAAAATCATGGGACATTTTACGATCAGCCATTTCACGAGCATATTCTTTAGTGAGCTTTTCGGAATAAGAAATAAAAGCTGTTTTAAGACTTATCTTCTCAAGCTTTTTAACTTCTGGTTTTTTATCTTTTCCTTTATTGGCCTTATTTGATTCTTCTTTTAAATCTTCTTCAGCCATTACTTTAATAGTATTTTCCACTTTTTCAATTAATTTTTGGATAATTGCTATCTTTCATTTACTTTCTTCAGCTGCTTTAGAACCAGGATTATCTTTGACTATTTTCATTAATCTACTTTGTTCTTTTTTTAAGTTAGCAATTCCTTTTTTAATTCCTTCGATCGATTTCAATTTGTTTCCATCAAAAAATTCTCCATACATTTCAGAATAATATTTAAATTCTTTACTGTCTTGATCATACGTCAATATATCTTTTGTTTTATCAAAAGCAGAAATTACTGGAGTCTTTGTCTTTGGATTAGATCTACCTCCAGAAGCGTCTCAAATATCTTTTCCACTATTGTCTTTACCTCTATACAACATGCCATTATATATTTTTCCTACTTCAAACTCTTTTTTCCCGGATTCTGGCTTTTTAGTTGTCTTGCGATTATCAATGTTTGCAATCTTCAAAGTTGATGTAGAACTACCAGATTTAAGATCTTTGGTATCTGCTTTTTTTGAATCTTTAGCCTTCTTACTAATATCAACATTGACTATACGTGGTTCAGTTCGCAACTCATCGTTGGAATACAAATCAGGATTATCATTGATAATCTTATCGACTAATGATTTAAATTCATATACTTTTGTTTTATTATTCTTGGAAGGTATTTTTTGTTCAAACCCTAAATTCTTATCCATATTTAAAATTTAAAACAATTAATAAGAAGCGTTGATATAGCTATCTCTAAAGTCAGCTAGGGCGACGGCAATTATCTGATTTAAATCAGGAATGTTTTTTGAACAAAAATCTTGAATTTGAATTGGATCATTGGTGTCAAGAATTTTTTCAAAAGCTTCTAATTTCTCTTCGGGAACATTTTTTAAAATTGAAATATTTACAAAGCTTTCAATTCGAGGTTTTAGATCTTTTTTAATCTGATCTAAAACTTCAGAATCTAAATCATTAAAGTCAGATTTTTGTTTGACTAATTCATTAACGTATCAATCCAAACCCATATCAACATTAAAATCTGCTGGTGGATTTTTAGGATCAAAATTATTGATGTCCATGATGTAATTTTATTGTTTTTGTTAAGTATATTATATGCAAAAAACAAATATTTGTCAATACAAATATATGCTATCAAAAAACCATTAAAAGCAAACAGCTTTTAATGGCAATTGATTATAATCCAAATTCTCCTTTAGTAAAAGTATAATGCTGAGCTACTTCTTCATCACTCAGTCCTCTATTATATATTCTTACTTCATCAAGAGAGCCATCGTTAATAATACCTTGATTGTCGGCATAAGCACCAATATATTTTACATTGTTAGTTGAAGGAAATACGGGGTTGCCATTGAGACTTTGGGTAATTCCAAACTGAGTTCCATTTCTAAATATTTTTAATGTTTTATTAGAATAATCAGCAACTACCACTATATGAATTCATTGATTAGTAAAATTTAAATAAAAATTAGCAAAATTATAGTTTACAGGAGAGGTTCCGTCAGCATATGAAAAATAAAAAGCATCTGAATTACCATTTCTACGATTATATAAAAAGCCCCTGGTTCCACTTCAATCATAATTAGATACGATTGATTGAGATAATGTAACTTGTTCACTCTTCATCCACGCCTCTATGCTAAGTATCCCTGTATCAGGTATAGCAAAAGAAGGAGTTGAGATATAATCAGAGCCTGAAGCATCATAGTACATAGCTTTGTTAGTACCAATAGTAGTTTGTCTTTCAGGTCCAGAAAGAGTTCCAGTAAGTCCATTACCAGAGTAGTCAAGAGCAGAGCCTGTTGCTTCATCAAATTTTCAAAAGGCAATAAGATTCTTATCACGTTGTAGTGGAGTATTAAATGTTCGGTTAGGACTACCAATCTCAAAGGTAGAAGTAAGACTTCCTTCATCATTAATGGAGTTCTTATTGGGATTTGAAAGGATAGCAG
>CAZUBO010000009.1:0-29969 GCA_964618955.1 uncultured Candidatus Saccharibacteria bacterium
CAAACTTAATAGGTTTTATTAAGTTTTTATAGGCAACGATATATTAGCGCATTTTGTTACAAATGTCAATAGTCTGAGAGAGATTAATTTTTAATATTAAAAAAACGACTTAAAAAGTCGTCTGTAATAAATTAAATTTTGTGTTACCCTACACTTTAGCACAAGCGATTCTCTGCTAAAAATGTAGGGTAACTTTGTTTTGCTAATCTTCGTGGGGAAATTGTTTTTCCCCCTCCCGACTAGCTTTATACGCCTGAAGTGTGAGCCACTTCAGGTAATCCTGGCGAAGAAGGCACGAACGCGTGCCTTTTCCAATAGGCACCGGGCCGGCTTTGAGCCGGCATTTTCCGTCTTCCGCGCAATTAATGCACGGATTTTCTACTTCTTCAATTTCCATGCTGTTCCTCCTAAAAATATTTAACATAATTATAACATTAAATACTGTTTTTGTCAATAGATAACGGTAATATCTCCATAGATGGTAATATACATTTTGTGCACAAACCTAAGCAAAACAAAAACAATGTAATTTTGCTAAAAAATTACATTGTCATATATATTACAAAATCAAATTATTTTCAGAATTTTATATTTAATTGTTCAAAATTAAGTTTTTTATACAATTGTTTAAATTTTGAAATTCCAAAATTATCAATTAAAAATCTTACAAAACAAGCAGCTATTGGGTAGCTGATAGTATTATCAACTTTTATAAAATCAATAATTAAATCTTTTAAATGAATTTTGTTTTGATATTTGTTTTTTCAAAAATCTAGCTTTTCCCCATGTCAAATTGCATCGCCAGTATTTCAACCATACAAAACAGCGGCTCCTTCAGACAATATTGCTAATGTTTTATCGGATAAAACCTTTTTGAGAATAATATGAGTAATTTCGTGAGGATGAAAAGGATAAACAGAATACAAAGTATAATTAAATACCCTGCCAGTAGGCTTACATCCTAATATTTTTTCAAATATCGCTATACAAAAAATGTATAAAGGATCCAGAAAAAATTAAAAATATTGTACCCAGTATCTCTTATTTTAATAAAGATTTGTTTTTGAAATTCATAATTAAATTGTTTTAATGATATTTTTAAAAACTTCCTTGAGATCTTCAAAAGTTAAAGTCGATAAAACTTCATTAGCAGTCATTCATTTCAAACCTTTTAATTCTGTAGTATGATTAATCTCTGGTATATTAGAAATATCAGCAGTAAAAACTTGATAGCAACCCTTACAACCCGCCCTACTAACTTTTTTTGAACCAAAAACAAAATCATGAGTGACTGGCGTATAATTCAAAATGTATTTATCGGGATTAATATTTAATTCTTCTTTTATTTCTCTTCAAGCAGTTGTCTCTAATATTCCTTTGTCAGACTTTTCTTCGGCGCCACCAACAAAAGTGATATTGCCTGTTTTAGAATTTTCGACAACTAAAAAAAGTTTCTCGCCATCAATGTTTTTATATATAATAGTTAGAGCTCCTCTGAAAATTTTTTCTTTTTCTTTGATTTGCTCAGGTTTTGATACTTTGGGTTTGTTTTTGTTAAATAAATTCATATTAGTTTTTTAAATAGTCATTTATTAATTTAACATCTTCTAAGTCCTTCTCTCTTCCCATTGTTGTTTTTCATATTTTTAAATTTTCAAGAGTAACGTATGGAAAGCCATCAATAATAACAGCATCATCAATTATTTTATTAGTAGATTCGTAACCATCGTCATTATTTCATTTATCAAAAAATTCAATGCCATCTATATCCAAACATCTATAAGGTTTATCAGCAATACATTCTGGATATTTGTTTCAAAGATCTTCAAATATGTCAGACTTAACAATAATATCTAAATCTGATGCTTCTCTAATATTTAAAGCTGATAAAATACCAGACCCGAAAATGGCATATTTACCCAGCGGCAAATTTAATTTTTTTGATTTTTCTAATAAAGTTAGAAATTGTTCGTTCATAGAATACTTTAATTAATTATATAAATGTTATTATAGTATACCATATTTTTAATTAAAGTTCAGGGGGTCATCAAGTTCCTTAATTAGTTTTATCAAGAAATCTCGGCAAATATCTAAGGTTTTAAAATTTACTTTTTCAATAGTATCAGTCATTTGATGATATTCCTCATAACCACCATTTTCATTTACGGAAGTTAGGGTGGTCATAATATTAGCCCCTAAACGATGTAATGGATAAGCATTAGTGGCTAATTGCAATAATTTCTTCTTAATTTTAAATTTTTTATTAGCTCTTACTACTTTAACAGCTTTGGCAAATAGATTTTTGTTATAGTAGATCTTATTACCAAAAGACGAATCGCATTCGCCATTAGCGATATAGACAATATCGCCACCAACTGAATCTAAATTAATAAAAATTGTATTTGATAAATCAATTTTGGCTTTTTTGAAAAATCTATCAAAGCCAGTTAAACAGCCTTCTTCTGAGCCTTCATTTAATAAAATCAATCTGGTATTTTTGGGTTTGTTTTTACAAAAATGAGAAGCTAAAGAAATGACAGTAGCAACGCCAGTACCATTATCAAAAGCACCGGGAACATATTTAGAGAATAGTGGCATAAAAAAAATAACTGTCATAGAAACGAAAATAAAACCAGCTAAACCATAGAATAAAAGGTAAATGAAGGATTGACTAAAAACAAATCTAATTAAAAATCCTAACATCAATAGTATTATCCCAATATATATTGGTAAGAACATAGCTCTTAGAAAAAATGGTTTTTTCTCAAAGGAATTTAATAGTTTTTTTGCTATTGAAAATTTATTTAGCAAATGCACAAATTTTAACCCAAAAGTAAATGGAGCAGTATCGTAATGAGCCATAACAACAATTGTGCCGATTGATTCATTTGTGGACTTAATCTCAGCAAAAACATCATGAGCAATTTTTGGTCGAGGTAATAAATGATCACCTTTATAATACAAGATGGTCAAAAGCGCAAAAACAATTGTAGTTAAAAGGGCTGTAAAATATTGCTCAAAATACAAAGCAACACTTAGAATGACGAGGGCAAAAGCAAACAAACTATTATATACTCACATATAGCAAAAAGTACCATAGCTGGTTTTGCCAGTTCTTAGCCCCAGATATCTATATTCTTTAATAATATATTCAGCTGATTTCTTAGCTTCAAAAGTACCAACTCCTCGATGTTTGAAAAGTTGTAATTTTTGTAAATATGAAAATGGTGTAATTGCTTTATGCATAAAATGTTTTATTTAATTGTATAACCGCCATCTATAAAAATATTCTGGCCAGTAATCATACTAGCTGAATCAGAACAAAGATAATTAATTAAATCAGCAACTTGTGTTGGCTCGACAAAAGCTTTCATAGGAATTACATTTAAATTCTCTTCAATTTCCGATTGATCAGCTCGTAATCAATAACCAGTATTTACTGGACCAGGAGCAATGCTATTGGCAGTTCCAAAAGGAGCTAATAATTTGGCATAAGCTTGGGTAATATTTACAATCGCAGCTTTGCTAGCAGCATAGGTAATAGCATCAATCTGACCATTATTACAATACCTGGAAGATAAATTAATAATAGTTCCCTTTTTATTAATTTGAAATATTGGAATTACAAATTTAGAAACATTCAAAGTTGAAATAATATTCTTATCAAAAGTATCTTTTCAAACTTGAGTAGGACCGTTTCATTCATCACTATCAATATAACCGCCAACATTATTAATTAAAACATCAATAGTTTTGAATTCTTGAATTGATAAATCAACTAATTTCTTAGCTTCATCTTCTTTAGTAACATCGGCTTGAATAGCAATAGCATTAGATCCTAGTTTTTGAATTTCTGATACAACACCCTGAGCACCATCTTTATCAGTTAAATAATTAATAATTATATTATTGCCATCTTTTGCAAAACGTAAGGCAGTAGCTTTGCCAATGCCCTTTGAAGATCCGGTGATTAAAATAGTTTTAGACATGATTAGTATTTAATTTTTAATATTTTATTTAGGAAAATTAACATGAATATTACTAAATTTTACAATCATCTCAGTTTCGCTTAAACCATCAAAACTAAGACGTTCTTTTACAGACAACCCATTTCAGGCTTCTTGAATTGACGGTAAAATTTTATTTAAGATATCGGCTCCTACTGATTCAATGTTTAAACCTTTGGCTTCACAATATTCTCTGGCTTTAGTCATCATAAAAAGGTTAGAAGCCTTAAACAAAACTTCTCTTTTGTGTCGCTCTTGTTCAACGGTGGTTTTATTTTTTCTGGCATGAATTTTTAGAGTACACTCTAAACAAAAAACTAATGGCTCACCCGTAACTTCATTAGTTGAGAATGCGCCAATCTTACCAGTCTTATGGCATTCGTCGCATACACATTCGTTGGGTCCAATTATTTTTTTCTTCAAAAAATCATCATTCAAATATTTGTCAGATAATTTAGCTAAACGCTCTTGCTTCTTGAAAGCATTTTTAACAATCTTGGGATTTAATTTTTTATATCTTAATAATATACCTACGCCTGGATTACGAAGTCCATCGGGAAAGTAGCTATCACCGTCAGGACTTATTAATTCGTAATGATCATCTATCTTAGTTATTCTTTGCAATATAACATCATCTACCTTGGCATTATAGGTAGCCTTTTTTTCTTTTACATAAAATTCACTTCCATCAACTAAATTAGATAATAGCATTCCTTGTTCAAAATCAACCTTTTTTATTTTTCAAAGACCATATTTTGATTTTAATAGATTTTTATAATTTTCTCTATCATTTTCATCAAAATCTAAAAAATTAGTTAAGTAATAAGTTCTTAATGGTGTTTTACCATTGCTTAATTTATAGTAAAAAAGGAATCAACTATTGAATAAAGCTCCCTTAATCATTTCTTCTTCTCCTTGAAGAGTATCAATAATTATTTTTTCATCTCCTCAAAAACTATTTTTAGCTTTATAGATTTCCGGAATATACTTTGGAATATTTTCAAAATATCTGAGTACTTCCCCAACAAGTCCTTGTCTCATATTATAAATTTAATTTTTTATTAAAAAACGTTGAACCATTTCTTTATAGTGATTACAATAGTTTTCAATAAAAGCACCATCTTCGAATAATGGAATTAAATCTTCTTTTAAGTATTTAACATCAATCTTTTGAACTAAATCATTTAATTTTAAATACAATTCTTCTAAACTATTAATCTTTAAAGTGTCTTTGATAAAACCCAGATTAGGGACAATGCCCTTTTGGAGATATCAGAGTAAGTCAAAATAATCTCTACCTTTGAAATTACAACTATTGTCATCACCCCTAAAATATTTGCGAGTAAAAATGGCACAAATCTTAGAAGCCATTAGAGTCTCTAAGTTATAGTTCCTAATGATAAAATTAAAACCAATTTTGGATACTGGAGTTAATTCGGTTTGGTAAGTACCGGAAATAGCATCAGATATTTCTAACTTAACATACAATTTATCAGAATCATTTTCACCAGCAATTCCTAATTCTTTTAAAATTGGGAATTTAAAATATATCTTCTCATAGTGACCAGTGATGGTATATTCGATTTTATCAAAAAGATAAATTTGTTTAAAATATTTAATAGCATCTTCCGCTAATTCTTTTTTATCTATGACTTTGCCCTGTTCAGTATCCATATCAATATCTTCGGATAATCTATTTAAGCCATAGCAAACACGCAAAGCACTACCACCGATAAAAATCAAATCCTTGCCATACTTAGAATTGTATAGGAAATTTAAGAAATAATACTGAAGATGTTGTTTCAAAATATTAAAAATTGCTTGATCATTAAGACCCTTACTTTTTTGTTCTTTAGCTATTTCATTTAATTCATATCAAAGCATATTTTATTTATATATATTGTTTTTTAAAATATTCGCAATACGTAACATTTTTTTTGATTTTGATTGAATACAATAACCATTAAATAAGACAAAATCTTGTTTTGAAAAACTAATTCAATTTATTCGTAACCCATCAAGAATTTCTTCCTTCAAATTACCGCCGATATTCTTTTTTAAATACAAATAGTCAAAGACCGCCTTGGATTTATTAGCTTCATAATAGACATTGTCCAAATACATTCTTTTTTCAAATCCGAAATACAAAGAATCTTTAATATTTGAATAAATAAAAGTTCCTAAAACATTATTATACATATCTCTGGTCTTTTTAGTAATTGAAGAGATGGTATAGGTAGATTCGGTAAGTAAACTATATTTTTGCATTACATATTCTTTACTTAAATAGGATGGAGATTTTATCTGTCCAGCAATATATTCAAGAAGTTGAGTCTTGTCGTTAGCTCTATCAAAATATTCTTTAGACATATACATTCCATTCTTTATTTTAAAAATCTCTCCTTTTTTTACAGAAGCTTGGATTTGATCATTGAAGGTATTAATACTACCTTCAATATAATTCAATAAATTCTTTTTTATAAAACATGGCATTTTACTTGCTATGTCTCTTCATGAACTTCCCATTTGATGAGGTTTTAGTGATTAATTACACCAATTCTACATTAAAACGTAATAAAAGTCAAGAAAGTGGTATATAAAACTAAATGATTTTAGTTTTGTATATTGAATCTATGGCTTATAGTTCTCACCGATCTTTCATACTCCCCTTTCTCTAAAGGCAGGAATGTTTTGGCTACGAGCTGAATTTAACAAAGAAGCTAAAACTTTATTATTGTTTTTGGCATAATCTGAAACAGTAATTATTTTATCCCCTTTCAAATATGTAATTCTTTTATGAAGAGATTCCATAACTGCTAGATATATTACTTTTTCCATAATCTTGGTGCTTTGGCTATTTTTAAATTCATCAAAAGAATCATAGTATTTACCTTTTTCCTTATCTTTAATGATAATCATTGGTAATCCCAATCTTTGCAATTGAAAACAGATGATAACCCTACCAATTCGGCCGTTACCATCGACAAAAGGATGGATAGTTTCAAAACCTAAATGGAATTTGGCAATCTTATCAATGAAATAGCCAGATAAATCACTAATATATTCTGATATTAAAGAATGGATCATGGACTCAACATGTTCTGGGGCTGGAGCTATATGATTGCCAACTCTAACATATTCACCTGACTTTCTAAACCTGCCGGCAAAACTATCATTAATATTATTAAGCAACATCTTATGAAAGAATAAAATCAATTCTTTGTTAATATCAGATTCTTGAGATTTAGTTTTGATATATGACATAACCTGAGCTAAATTCTTGGCTTCGAAAACTTCCCGCAAAGAAACTTCCCTAGAAATTTCCATATCCAAAAGAATCTTCTCGGTTTCTTTTAATGTTAGGGTTGAATTCTCTATAGCATTAGAATTATATGTACTTTCTGGTATTTCGTTTTCATCAATCATTGTTAAAAGAGACTCTTTGCCTAAGCGGAGAGTTTCGTATTCATTTTTCAATAATTGTATTTTTTCTTTGATTTTATTAGATATAGCCATATTTATTAATTAATATTATGTCTAAAGTATATCATATTAATCCAAAAAAGTCAATATATCGTTAATTATACCTATAATACAGGGTAGATTAATCAATTTGTTAATTTCCCTTTTAATTCAGTTTTAGTATGCTTTTTATACCAATTCTGCATTAAATAGTTGATATTTTGACTTTTTTTAAGAGAACAATACCAATAGCAACAAACACTGCCATTGAGATTACTGCAATACGATAACGAATTGGACCAAAATTAATTAAACTAGAAGTTATTATACCTCAAGCTACTGGACCAAAGAGAGTTGAAAAACGCTCTGCTAGAGTATAGAAGCTAAAACCAAAATTTAATTTCTCTTTAGGGCATAAGGCAGTCATAGAAGCCCTAGCTACAGTAAAAGTTGAACCATAGAAGAACCCCATAAGGATTGATAAAACAATAAAGATTGGAAAACTAGAAGTAATTCCCATAAGAGGTAGGATAACTACTCAAGAACCAAGAACAATTGATAAGGTCTTTTTTAAGCCTAACTTATCAGCAACAAGACCAGTTAAAAATGCACCAACAACTGAAGTCAAAAGAATTCCAATTAGAAGAATTGACTTTACACTATCAGAAGCGCCAAAAACTCTTTGAACATATATTGGAAAATTATTCTGAGAAGTTATGATCGCATCATTAAAAAAGAAATAAGCTAATAAGAATAACTTCATACCTGGAGCTTTTAAAAGATCTTTAAATTGATTTCAAAAATTCTGATATTCTAATTTTAAATTAATTTTGTAATTTGCTAATTCTTGTTTTGGTAATTTAAAAAACAAAAGCATTGGCAAAGCTAGAATGAAAAATAGCATAGTAGCTGGTAAAAAGGTTTGAGCCCGACCAACGGCACCAAATAAATAAACAGCACCAGAAGCTAAAGGTAAAGTTATTAATAAGCCAAAGACTTGGCCTAATAAATTACCAGTTTGACCAATACCAGATATCCTTCCCCATTTTTCTGGAGGAGCGATATAATGCAATAAGGAATTATAGAAGACAATGGAAAATTGATAAAAATAATTAGCCAAAACAAGAAAAAGTATTGCTAAAAATACTTGGTGAGAAAAGAATAAAGTAATAATCGAAACAATGAAAAAAACTAAGAAAGATAATAAAGTGATATTATTAAGGTATCTTTGTTGATGACCATTCTTATCAGCAATACTACCTAGGATAGGAGCGGTTAATAAAAGCAAAATTGAAGCAAAAGTAAAAATCATATTAAATCAAAAATCCGATACGCCTTTATCGACGACTAGTCATTGAGAAAAATACAAAGCAAAGACAATCACAGTAATTGAATTTGCAAAATCATAAAGAGTTCAAAGGAAAATATTTTTCTTATTCATAATTTGATTTTGATTTATTGCTATTAGTATATCATATTTTTAAAAAAAGCAACAATCTTTTAATTTGATTTTCAAGCAAAATATGATATAATATCAATATCCTATTCGTTTCTTTAAGGGGTCACCGATTGTGGGGTGTTTTTCGACTCATCTCTTTAAACACCCATACCGCCACTAATTTTCTTTCAAAAAGAAAATTAAAGTAGTAATACTTGGTTGGTGACCTATCTAAATTGCACCTTGAAAATTTCTTTTTTATTTTTTCGTCACCAGCTCGTGATGACTCACCTCCTTTCGAAGGAGCAGAGCTTTCATCACGATATGGGAATGCTACCACATTCGCATAAAAGGCAAAAGCCTTTGCTGGTGACCTTTTATTTATCTCAAAGATTGTTATTCCCAAAATGACCTCAAATTGATAATTCTTTAAATTGAGGCTTTTTTAATTCTAATTCTTTTATGATATTTTGAGGCTTAAATCTATCAACAATATCTTTAGAAGCTTTGGTCTCCAAACCATCAATTACAATCTTTACATCTAGTGGTTCGGGCTTACTAATAACGTAAACAACTTCCACCAATACTTCTTTACTATTTGTTGATTTTAATGTCTTTACGGCTATTTTACGAGCCATTAGAGCGCCTGATAGATCAACCTTGGTAGAATCTTTACCACAAAAAGCACCACCACCGACAGAAACTCTAGGACCATAGGAATCGATAACAATCTTCCTGCCAGTTAAGCCAGTATCAGCGTCAAAGCCCCCTTGATGTCAATCTCCAGATTCATTAATTCAAAGATTAATATTTTTAGAATCAATATTTTGTTCTAAAAGCCAAGAAAGAATTTTTGAATTTAAAATATCTTTAGAGACATTTTGAAAGCTAGCTACAATATCTGATATTTTTTTATCTTCATTAATGGTAATTTGAGTTTTACCATCAAAAGGATATTCATTAAAAATGAATTTACAAAGACTTCTGGCTAATTCATATTCTAAAGGCATTAAATTTTTGGTTTCATTACAAGCATAGCCAATCATAATACCCTGATCACCAGCTCCACCAATATCTACGCCTTTAGCAATTGATGATGATTGCTGAACAATATTAGTTATGATTTCGAAAGAAGAATCATTAATTTCTTTTAGAATTAATTCTTTGAAATTAATATTAGCCTTGGAAGTTATCTCTCCCATAACTACTATTTTTTTATGACCTCCTAGAGTTTCTACCGCTACCCTTGAATCGGGGTCTTGAGCTAAACATTCATCTAAGATTAAAGCCGAAATGTGATCACAGATTTTATCAGGATGCATCGGTGAAACAAATTCTGATGTATACATAATTTAAAAGTTTAAAATTTTAATTAAGAAAAATCACTTTTCCGAAGAAAAGTGATTCAATATAAAATTGTATGAATGTCGACCTTATCTTCCCCGTGAGACGGGACTAGACTTGGCACCTTGCTCTTTTGGTTGGGTAGGTTGTCGGTGGTTTGACGGGCTAGGACCCTGGCCACTCTCTTGATAAGTTATGATGATACATTAATAAACTTTTTTGAAATTGTCAATAGAATTTTATTTGTGAGGACGTTTAATAACAGCATCGACAAACAATCTAAAGGCTGGACGGCTTTCCTTCTCGTAGATATATAGGGAACCAAGAATTTGTCCACATTTTGGACATTTTAATTCAGAAATATCTTTTAAATTTAAATTTTGTAAATTTGTTAAATTTTCTGGAGAGAATATTCTATCCAAATACATCCATCTTAAATTCCCAGGGCCATCTTTCTGATAAATTGCAACGATATTGTCGCATTTACGACAATAGATATCTAGTAACTTAGAATAGCCACTACGAGATGATTTGAATTTGTCTTTTTTTAATTTAAATTCTGGTTTAGTCATATTGATTTTACATTCTACTTTGAAACTTTTTTAAATTTGAATCAACCCACTACGATGGGTAAAATAAAAGTTAAGACATAATAAACATAAACATCGATCTTGTAATAACCAACAGAATGGAATAACTTAACAATAAAAATATAATCTAATAGTATAGCCATAACGGTTCAGATAAGGCCAAGACCGAAATAGCACATAAGCTCTTCTCTTTTAATTTTTTTCAGTAAAACTCAAAGAGTAAAAATTATGCCAAAAGGCAAAATGACAAAACCAATAAGATTTTTTGGAACAATGCCATAAAAGACAATACCAAGAACATATCCAAAAAGTCAGAGAGCTAAACCTCAAGAGACAGTGTTTTTTAAAATACCAACTTGTTTTTTATTCATGATTTTTAATTTAATTGTTTTGATTTTTTATTACCCAAAGATTTAAAATTAGATTTACTGATAACTTTTTTACCAGTTTTTTGTTCTAATTCTAATCTGGCATTTTTAGCAATCTGTCCGCCTTTTATAGCTGGTATTTTATTCTCTTCTAATCCTTTAGCTTTTAATGATTCGGCAATTTGACGAGTAGACAATTCAGCTAAAGAACTAAAAACTAATTCCGCATCCGTCATATGGTCTCTGAGATTCTCGGTTTTTAGTTTTTTTAGATTTTTGTGTTCTTTAATTGATAAATCACTTCATTCTTGATGAATCAAATTCGTAAGAATTGCATATTCATCTTTTTCTTTGACTTCATTGTCTTTTCAATAATCAGTTAATTTATTTCTGATTTCCTGTCCCATCATTCTTTGTTGGATTCACTTCTGACTATGACCCATTTTCTGCCAATTAGTTCTACCTCTATTAATAGACCTTTCGGGATCGGTAGTTTCTTGAATTCTTTCGTAGCCGACTTTAGCTAATCAAACTTTGAATGGTTCAGCTTTTGGGCTAGGAATTGATTGGATTATACGCAACATAGTTTCGGTATCAGCGACATCAGTATTGTAATATTTACCGTCATTAGCTATTAATTTCAGTTGGTCACATTTTGTGATCACCTCACTTCCTTCATCTTTTAATCTATTTTTTATGGTTGTTCAGTAGCTTTGAGCTTTTCTATGATCAATTTGATCGATAAGAATCATAATAATATCTACTATTGAAAAATACCACGATTCTTTTTCCTCATCATAATGTCTACGAATTTGATTACCTTTAAAAAGCGCCACTGTTTTATTTTTTGATTGCTTTTTCATAATATTAAATTAATATTTTGTTAATATTATTATATCATATTTTTAAACAAAACAATATCTTCTTTTGCAATATGGATGAAAACAAAAGAAGTTTTAATATTGTTTTCTTCCAAAAAATGTTTAATTTTAAACATAGTTAAATTACAAAATGAAGTTGTTGGTTTTGTATTAATCTTAATATATTCTTGAAGTTCTTTAGGAGTATCTAGTTCATATTTAGATGGGGCTTTCTTAATTAAAATCCCTTTATTAAATTTATTTACAGTATATTGTTCGATTGTAGAATAATTCTTCATTGACTTGGCTATTCCAATAATTAATTCAGGTTTGTATTTAATAATTTCCTTACAAAAATTTTCAATATCATTATTAAGTTTTTTAAACTCTTTAATGTTTTTGAATGGTAATAAATCGGTATATGGAAAATTTTTAAAAGTATAGGCTAATATTCTTTTCATATTATTTCTTAATAAATTTAATTTCTTTGATTTTTAGAGATTTTGGAAATTCAGGAGTAGATTTCAAAGTATAGTCCAAATTCACAAAAGCTAAAGTAATATGGGGAGTGAAATTAGGATATTGGACTTTTTCAACATATACAAATCTCTTAAAGCTATCATGTATTTGTTTTAATTTGTTATCAGGATTTAAAACTTCGATACATAGAACTTGATATTGTTTTTGCCATCCAGGTATTAAGAATAGCTTGCCTAATTGTAATTCTGAAAGTTGAATACTTTTAATGTATTTTCCAATCTCTTGTCTATTGGTATCACTGGATATGCCATAGAATAACGTAAAATGTAATTTTGAAGAAACATCACCATAAATATTACTAGTAATATCGGAATAATACAAATCATCGGAATTACATAAAGATTTTGTAATATCTTTAAATATCTTTATATCTTTGTTGTAGAATGAAACTTTAATGTAACTGTATTCTTTCATAATATATATTTAGGAATTATGTTGTTCAATACCAAAATACTTAACTCCGGATTTTTGAATAATATTATCGCATTCTTTTACAAATTCGGCCATTAGTTTTTTGTCTTGTAGAATTCTTAAGCTTTTGGGATAAACTTTTTGCATCATAGCTATAAATTCTGATCCAGCACCTCTTAAATTCATAAATTCAAATCAATAATGATCAGAATATTTTTTGGTATTTGTAATTACAGCTTTTAAATCAATTAAGCCAGGTATTATTGGGCTAACGAAAACATAGGTTTTAATACCTTCCTTATGAAGAGTTTTTAAAGCTGCTAATCTTAAGTTAAAACTTGGAGCAAAAGGTTCCATTAGATCTTTGGTTTTGCCTTCAAAATCATTGATAGTAAAGCCAACTTCCAAATTCTTAAATTGTTTTAATAATCTTAAATCTCTTAAAATTAAATTCGATTTCGTTAGAATTGATAATTTGGTATTTTTATCTAAATTCTCTAGAACTCTTTTAGTCAGTTCTAATTCTTTTTCAACTTGCTGATAGGGATCAGACATAGAGCTCATAAATACTTCCCCTTTCACAGATTTACGAGCTACTAATTCTGGAGCATTTATTTTGGCTTCAACTCAAGTTCCAAATTTACCAAAATCTTTTCAACGACAGATGAACTTGGCATAGCAGTAAGTACAAGCATGCTGACAACCAACATACTGATTTAAAACATAATCAGCTCCAGGCAATTTAGTTTTAGTATATATTTCTTTGGCTTCAGTTTTGATTATTTTCATAATATATTATTTACATAGGCTTTCACAGACAAACATATTAGAACCATTAGTATCACCAGCAGTTATGCATTTCTCAATACAAGCTTTGCATTCAGTGAATTGAGAATTCATTAGTTGTTGGCATTTGCCATTTTGAATACCACATTTGGCATATTGTAAGCATCTATCTCCCATAGCATATTCCATAGTACACATTTGAGGAGCATTAGGGCCACATTTGATATCTAAGCCATGACAATTCTCAAGTTTACAACTTGGATCTTCAATGCAAGATTCTTCTCAAGTACGTAAGCATTTGTTTTTAGCTTCGCATCAAGAGTATCCTGCTGAACTAATACAACCATGGATATCTTTATCACCACCAACTATAGCTGGTTTAGTGGTAGTTGTGGTGGTTGCAATTTTACACGCTTCTTCTCAAGTACGAAGACATTTGTTTTTGATTGAACATCAAGTATAGCCAGCAGAAGTAAGACAGCTATGACTATCTTTACTACCTCCAATTAAAACTTTGGTAGTAGAAGTAACTATTGGTAAAGTAGTAGTTGTAGATTCTTGAACTATCGGAAAAACAATCTTAGGTTTTTGAATTTGAAGTTGTTGTTTGCCAAAATTAAAACTAATTCAGGCAATAGCAATAAATAATAATGTTAATAATACATTTTTCATATTTAATTTTTAATGTTTTAATTAAAATATGATTCTTTAAAACCTTGCATTAGATATTCGACATTAGGAAGTCGTTGGCTAAGAAACCCAAAACCTTCATTTAGAAGCTGAATATCTTTGATTTGAATTAGTTGTTGGCTATTTGTAATTTCAGAAAGATCTTCCAAGCGATATCTTTGAATTGCATCTCTCATGGCTTGTTCATTTCTAATACCGCTAGCTCCTCCCGGATTAGTTCTTATTAAAGAAAAGACTTCTTCGTCAGTAAGATTAGGAAAATTTGTAAGATCAATTGAAGCACCAAAATCAATAATCTTGACGGAACCATCGTCGGCTACCATAAGATGAGAACGACTATAATCATCGGAAAGAATTTGATCGTTTACTAAAATATTGTTTTCATGTAAAATTTTTAAATGCTTTCCTAATTGAATACCAATATTTTTCATAAATTCAGGAGTACATCTTTCTGGTTTAATTCTAGTTAGCAAGTTGCCTTCTAAAAATTCTTCGACAATATAGTTACGAAGAGTTTCGAATTGCTTAGGACCAATATTTAGATCGGAAGCTTTTTGAGCAATAGCTTTTTCAGTAGTAGATTCTAAAGGCTTTACGATAAAAGTCTGATCAGGAAATTCTATTTTTTCACAAGCATTCTCTCCTCTACCAAGAGTTGGTAGGATGGATACATGAGGCATTTCATGATTCTTGTATACTTTATCGTAGATTATAGGGAGTCATACAGAAGGAGTACGTGCGGCTCTACCCATACCGTCATTATCCATTTTTTCTTTTAAAGCTTCGTCGGGAAAGCCACGCGTCCCTTCCAGCATTTCTCGTATAACTTTTAATTCTTCTTCAGTATATTCTACCTTTTTAATTTCTTCAGGAAATCTAAAATCCTTAATATCTTTCAAAATTTTAAGATATTTATTGTATTGTTCTGGATACTTTTCTTTTATCTCCTCAACTGATTTTGATAAAATTTCTTTTTTAATAGTTGATTCTGGAACAATTGGTTGATTCAAAACCGATTCAACAGAATTAACTTGTTGATTTAATTCTTCTGGAGTTTTTGGTTTGGGCATTTCAGGCATAATACTCTAATTTATTATTAAGTTTATTATATCATATTTTTTAAAAAATCAATAATAAGAAAAAGGGTGCCGAGCACCCCTTTTGATTTATCATCACACTAATCCGTAAGATCAATAATATCCATAACATAGGAACCCAGCGTTCTGAGAAGAGTTGGGTTTTCAATTTTCTTACAATCGGCAATTTTTTTGGTTCCAGATTCTAAAAGTTTTTGTCCGTCGAACCAGTGTATTCCGGCTTTTGGTAGAGAAAACTTAATATCTTCAGGAACATTGGTAACCATATCCATAATAGCCTCGTTCAACGTTATTAGATCGTTATCCTCCACTTCTTGCTCCCAATTGCAATTTTCTAGAATATTATTGTTGCGATCTGTGATTTGAAGGAAAACTTTTCCTTCATAAATCCCACAAAAAACTAAAATAGCAATAAGTACTTTCGGCATTTTCTCAGACATTTTATGTCTCCTTTAAAAATTTTCTATTGACAATTTAGCATATTACTGTTCTAATTGCAACCCAGGCGACTTTTAAAATCGCCTGGGTTAAATTTATAATATATCTACAAAGCTTGATTGACATCAACCAATCCTCCTAGATAGCTAGCTTCATAAACAATAATACCATCTTTTAAAATGTTTTCTTTTCCAGAGAATCTTTCAAGATCTCCAGATCAATTGTTTTGATACACAAAACCATTGAATTCTATAACATTGGGACCACGAACTGGAAAATCTTTTGGTTGATTCATTAGAGCATTACGTAAAGCTTTGTATACTTCATTCTTATCAGCAAATTGTGAAACAAAACCATAATAGACCATCATTCAAGATGGTTTATTATTAAAGAAGACTACTTCTCTACCACCATAAGGCTCTCCGTCAAAGAAATTATCATGAGCTTTAAATTCTTCTTTTTCAAAATTTATAGAGGTAGAACCATCTGATTCTTTGGTTCACATACTTTCATTACCACTGGCATAGCCAGCTGTGTTGAATGAGATTAGAAAATCTCTAAGGGGTTGGGTTGACATGGGGTGAAGTTTAAAATTTTATTAAATATTAGCAAACATTAATTTAAAACGATTCTAATCTATAGATTATCTTTCATATAATATTTTTCGCGTTTAGCAGCACAATCCTTACAAAACAATATGGAATCACCAGTAAGCTTATCAAAGATAAGACCACCAACCTTCCCTTGTTTATGACATTCTGCACAAATACATTCATCTTTGTTTACAAGCTTTTTATTTATTTTTTCTAAACCACCGCTATCCATTTGTTTACAAGTACATAAAAACTGCTTAACTAAATTTCTAACTAATTTTGAATTCATTTTTTTAAATTTTGAAAGGGCCTCTATTACAGGATGGTTGTCATTAATACCTAGTTCATCCCAATCACTAGGGCCGAGCAATTCATAATGATCATCAATTTTTCCAATTCGATTAATAATAATATCGCCAACTAAAGCACCTTTAGTGCCTAGATTCTCCTTCACATAAATCTTTTTATTATTAAATATATTTAATAATTCCATTCCTTTATTCAAATCCACTTTACAAATTTTTCAAAAAGAATAGGTAGTTCTTAATAGATTCTTGTAATTTTCTTTATCATTGTCCTTAAAATCTAAATAATTAGCAAGATAAAAGGTTTTAATTGGGGTTTTCCTGTTTTTCAATTTGAAATCAAATAAAAATCAATCAATGAAAAGCTTCATTTCTTCATCAGGTAATTCTTCTTTAAAATTATCATCATACAATAGTTCTTTTTTACGAAATTGAAGAAAGGCCCTTCTCATTTCTGGTTTGTAAGCATCGTTTGAAGTAAAAAAATCAATTACTTCAGAAACTAAACCCTTTCTCATGATTTTAAATTTAAATTTTGTTTAATAAAGATTTAAAACTATCAATATCATCATCTTTTAAATGCAAAATTACTGTTGGATATATTTTTATCTCTTTATTTTGATTATGAAGTTGTTCTTGTGAAGCGGTTCAAATTTTAATAGATTTAATTCCAAAACTCTTTTCTAGCATTCCCTGTCCAACATTAATGTTTTGTATTTTAGATAATATAATACTTTTGGAATGTTTAACAATAATCCCATAATTAACAACCAATTCATTGTCATTAATTAAAAAACTAGTATTGTGATATTCTAAATTGATCTGAATCATAACAGACATAACTATTATAAATATAAATCAAAATAAGAATTTATAAAAACCCCAACTAATACCTCCAATTGGTAACAAACACAAAATAATTAAAATAAACCGTGATATTGCAAAGGTATTACGATATTGTAGGGCCTCTATAGGTATTTGATATAACTTATTCTTTTCCATATTTTTAATTTAATATTTTATATATTAATTGTAACAATTTTTAATCTTATTTACAACTATATATAGAACTAAAAAAACAGTTTGTTTTTCATTAATTAATTTTTCCACAAAGAAATATTGATTTCTATATAAAAATTTGTTAATCTGTATTTACTATACATGAGCCGTATTCTTTTATGAGTGCGTCTCTTTTTTATTTTAATGCCTCCTTTATTAAAAACTGTACTATAATATATAAAGTTGTCTTAAACAAATTATCTAATTTCTTTTATAGTTCTTAATATATATATAAAAAATACTACAACGTTTTTATTGTTTTCTTTTAAATGTTTAACATAATCTTTATAAATAACAATGCTATTTTTTGTCAAGCACGTAAAACAAGGCCTCGGGTAAATAAAACGATTAAAAAACTAGCAATAATCAATATATTGTTTTTATTTACCTTTGTCTTGGGTAAATAAACTCTTCTCGTCTGACATCGGTAATCTATAGCTAATCCATTTTTTTGCCCCAATCCTAGGAACGATTTTTACCAATAAACCTTTTTTGAGCCAACGATTAAATAATTTAGACATTTTGACTTCGCTGGCAATCCCCAGAACTTCTCTTCCTTCTTTATTCACAATATATTTATGTTGATTTAAATAGTGAGAAATCTTGTCTCATTCAGTTGGAGCTTTTTCATTAAATAAAACGACTCTTAAAGAATCCTGCAAAAGAGGATACGTTAAAAAGATTGGCGGATATAGATTAGCCTCATTCATAGTTTGACGCATAGCTTTAATACCTTCATTTTGATCAAGATTAGGTGGATCAGAAAATTCTCGTAAGTGCTTTACTAATAAATCATTGCGATATCCTTGAGCTCTTACCAATCCAATATTTGATGGCGTTATATTAAAAGGTAATAATCCTGGACTTTCTATTTCGATTCTATCTTCAAATATTTTTATTTCAATATCTCTTTTTGTATAATAATCTCTATGAATAACTGCATTAGTTATTGCCTCCTTTACAGCTCTTTCAGGGATTTGATATTGCGTAACAAATCCAGAAGGCACTCTCACTCCATTTCTTAGAAGAGTTAGAACATATTCATGAGCTTCTTTTATTTGCTTAATAATAGGACCTCCAATAGTTTTAGGTTCACCTATAAGATTCAAGGTTTCTTTAATTGTTTCTAAGTTTCCTTCGTATTGAAAAATCCTAACTGTACACTTTGTTTCCATTAAATCATTGGGAAATTCGGCAAAAAGTAAAACAGCTGCCCTAGTAGGAAGTAATTTTTCTTGATCATTTTTTCTAGCTAGCCCAGTTTTTTCTAATACAATTTCTATTTTATCTTCTTCGATATCTCTCTTCTTTCTTCAAGATTCATATTGTAAGGTTTTTAACAATTTAAAATCAACTGGCACTAATTCATTATCAGCTTTTTGAAAACCTTTAATATACGCAAAATGTACTATTTCCTGAGGAGATAATCTTTTATTTCCCCTTTCTTGTCTAATGTAAACATGATTTTCAATAGATCGAAAATTATCAGTAGCTTTTGGTACCGAAAGCCAACCAACCCTTAAATTTTTAGATGGAATATCTATAATTTCTGGAGGTCATATAGACGAGATGGGAGGCAAAATCTTTTTAACAACATTACCGAGCTCGTCATATAGTTCAGGATTCTCCTCAATGCCATAAATTCTATCCAGACCTTTTTTTGTAGTCTTTTGAGGATCATCAATGCCAAGTACAATAATACCACCATCGGTATTTGCCATAGCGACTATGGTTTGAAGGGTTTTATCGATTGTTTCATTCCTAGTACCCAACCTTTTAAACTCTAGAGTTCGTGATTCATTCGGTATGGCTAAAATTTGTTCTATTAATCTTTCCTTATCCATATTATTAATTTAATATTTTATATATTAATTGTAACAATTTTTTGGGATTATAGCAAGCTATTTAAATAATTATTAAATATTAATTGTGCTGTATGTTAATAAAATACATTAAAGTATTGACATGTAGTGACCAAATGTCAACAAAAAAGCTATATATGTCCTATTGGCGTCTTTCGCAATTGTTTTTTGCTTGATAACTCCTTTTTATCAGAAATTCTCTTTTCTTTGCTAGAGATTGAAGGCTTGGTAGGTTTTCTGGTCTTTACAACTTTTAAAGCATTAAAAATCAAAGAATTTAACTTCTCAACCACGGCAATTTTGTTTTTTAATTGTTCTCGGTAAACCTCGGAATCCAAAAAAACAAAACCCTCTCTATTGATATTATTCTTTAAAGCTTTTTTAATTTTGGCTTTTTCAAAAAAATTAAATACTAAAGAATTATCCAAATCTCATTTGATTTGAACTTTAGAAGATACTTTATTGACATTCTGCCCACCACTACTAGAAGAACGAGAATAGTCAAATATTAATTCTTTTTCAAAAGGATAAGACATATGTATTGTTTAATTCTCTTTTTTATTAGCTAAATTAATACGACTTTTAATAATCTTTTTAACCTCTTCTAAAGGTGGTGGTATTTTGGTTAGTTTATATAGCATTTGAATATTCTCTAACTCTTCATAAGTTAGATTGAATCTTCTCATCATTTTTTTAGGATCGCCTTCGGTATCAGCTATTCATTGACAAATCTCAATTCAATCAGCTTCATCACATCTTTCAATAGTTTTGGCTTGAAGTTCTAATAGCTTCTTATGATCACCAAAGAATATGCCATAGAATAAATGACTAAATTCAAAATGGTTAAAATCTTTTTTGACTAAATCACTTGGCCACAAAATGGTTGTTTGTTGTTTGCATAAATTTAAACCCGCTCCTTTGTCGATTAAATCGACAAAAGGATCATTGCCTTCAGAAATCACAGTAATATCTAAATCACTTTCAGAATTAAAATACCCCTTAGAAATGCTTCCTATGATATTAAAGCCAATAAAATCTTTGTATTTTTTCTGAAAATCATTGGCGAGTTTTTTAATTTTTAAAAATCTACTAGTTAATTCTTTTAAATGACCACTAGCAAAAACGGTTTTTTGATTATATAACAAAAAGTCATTTTCCTTATCTAAAGAATGAGTTATGGAATTCTTCTCTAAAAGCTCTAAAAATTCTTTTTTATTACTGCTTCATTTATATAGATTCTTAATAGCTAGCATTTTGACTCTTTCGTCATTATCAGAGATTAAAGACATTAATTCCTTAGTAGCTGATTTGCCAATCTTAACAAGCGAATCAACGGCTATTCTTCGAAGTTCTTTTTCTTCATTGACAGTAGTTGGCTTTCTTAAAATATTCATTAAAGTCGGAATTCCCGACTTTCCTATTAATCCGATTGCTCTTACCGCTAACACCCTGCTATTAATAGATTTATTGGAAATCAATCCAGAAAGAATTGGCAAAGCTGAATTACCTAATAGGTAGAGATTGTTGATAGCGGCACGAACATTTAGTGGTTGGACAATTGCATTGTGATCTAAAGTAGAAGTGAACCGCTTAAGGTATTTCTCGGGATTAACTACAACATGTCTAGTATTTATTTTTATGGTAGAATCCGCTACTTCCAAGATATCAGCTCGATCTGATAAAACATTAATATATTTTAGCCCTTGCTTGTCAAAATTCCCTAGAACTTTAACTATCAAACTATACAAATCTGATTCTTTAAAAGCATAATCAAAATTATCAATTTGTTGTTTTAATTTTTTAATAATGGTATTTTGTTGATGAATTGAAAATGTTGGAACTTTAGATAAGAAATACAGGCCAGCCCATTGTTCAACAAAATCTTTACTATCAAGCAAATTAATACTTCTTTCGATATCAATCTCGTCCTTTTGAATCATTTCGATTGCATCTTTGCGATTTTGACTCAAAGGAAATGGAAAAGTCAAACGAGGTTTTACTTCAGGATATTTCTCATGAAGTTCAGTAGCTAATTTCTTAGCTTTGGGTAGATCCTCATTGGATATTAGTCTTTTGTTTTCCATACTTTCTTTTAACATAATTAAAAAATTAAATATTTTTAATTAAAAATTCTTTAGCTTTTTCTAAAGTAGCTAAATCTCTAATTCTAATATATCAAAGGTTTGATGAATAACCCCTATAATTCCCTTTAATTTTTCATCTTTGTTTTGAACTCCAAACAAGTCAGTTAATTCATTATTCTTTTCAAAATGTTTTCTCATACTAGTAACTACATCTAAGCATTCTTCATAATCTAATTCGGTTTTCTTTTTATTCTTGCCAACATTCTTTAAAGTTCGAAAATCATATTGACCTAAGATGGTTAAAGCTTTAGAATAACTTTTAATAAGCTTCAATATTTCTTTTTCTTGTGTTTTTTTGTTTTCGTTTTTGTTATTCATAAAACAATATTATTTAATTACAAAATTAATAATTTCATTAATTAAAATATCTTCACAAGGTTTGAAAGAATGAATGGCTTTAGGAATAATAATACCTTCCGAATTAGGAATATATTTTAATAAAATAGCCATGGCTTCTTCTGGATGATCAGGATTATTAATGTTGAAATAGGAATCTCTAGAACCAACAATAATTTTAGTTGGAATAGAAATTTTTTGAAGAATTGGAAAATCATAATCCTTTGAAGAAAATTCAAATATTCTATTAAAATCATTATCTGAATTTCAACTATCATAAGTTTGTCTGGTCAACCAGTCCTTAGCATTATTAACTTTCATATTTGCCCGATTATCAAACGGGGCTAATAAAATAATTCTATTAACTTTATCTGCATACTCTCCTTCAAAAAGATAACGAACTACTTTATAAGTACCTAAAGAATGACCAATCAGAATAATATTTTCATAATGTTGTGAAATTAAAAATTTCATTCAAGCGGAAATATCCAAATGAGCTTCTTCTAATAATTCTCGCTTAGAACCAATAAAAACATTTTCACCACTCTTGGTTTTGAATTCTGTTTCTTTACCACTACCTCGAGTTTCTATAGTTAAAAATCCAATATTGTTTTTATTTAATTGATCCATTAGAGGATAAATAAAATTATCTCAAAAAAAAGTATGTTTGAAGCCATGTACATACAAAGCAATAGTTTTTTTATCTTGAGATGGCATATAATACCCATGAAGACACAGACCATCATTAGTAAAAACACGGACCAAACTATTTTGCGATATCAAATCTTGAAACATAAACAATATTTAATAATTTAAAGATAATATATTAATACCATAAATTTAAAAAGAAAACAATTATTTTAAATATGAAAAAAGGCCATGAATACAAAATACAGGCCATAAATAAAGGGAGCCGAGTTGTCCTTGTGGCTAGCAGAAAAGGTAAAGGATCTGCTAGAAATAAGGACAGGGACAACTCGGCATGTCGTGAAAACGGCGGTCACTCCAGAGAATATCTCTTTTAAAAAGATGAGCTGGAGTGATCGATTTTAAATGTACAGAAAATAAAAAATTTTTCGAGCTTGGGGATTAGTTCAACATAAAATTTGGTACAAACGCTCCCAAGCCCTTTTAATCATCCATTAACTAATACGGTGGATTTTACAGAGTCTCCACCTCGTGCGGTGAAACATATATAGAACGACCTTCCAAATGTGATGAGGTTCGCTTATGCCAGCGAAAATCACATAAAATCAAATAACGCACTCCATAGCTAATAGATAAAGAGATACTACCAAAAGAACATATATATGTCAAGATTTGAAAAAAACAAAAAACCAGCGAAAATTTAATTGTTTTCGCTGGTTTTTAATTTGTTATTCTTTGACTGTAGGTTTTCGTTTAGCGATAATCTCTTCAGAGATATTTCTTGGAACTTCTTGATAGCTATGGAATTCCATATTGAAGGTTCCGCGACCTTCGGTAAATGAACGGATGTTGGTTGCATAACCAAACATCTCAGATAAAGGAACTAAAGCATCTACAACTTTCAATCCTAAGCGATCATTCATTTGTTCGATATGACCACGCTTAGAACTAATGTCACCAATAACATCTCCTAAGAAATTCTCAGGAACGATAACTTCTAATTTCATAATTGGTTCTAGAATTACTGGACTGGCTTTTCTAGCAGCATCTTGAAAGGCCATAGAAGCAGCAATCTTGAAAGCAAAGTCAGAAGAGTCAACATCATGGAAGGAACCATCATATAGAGTTGCCTTTAAGTCTGAAATTGGGTAATTAGCTAGGATACCACGATCCAAAGCTTCTTTAATACCCTTCTCGACAGAGCCGATAAATTCTTGAGGAATAACACCACCTTTGATTTTGTTATCAAACTTAAAACCTTTACCGCGTTCAATCGGTTCAATCTTCAATCAGACATGACCGTATTGACCCTTACCACCAGATTGACGAATATATTTACCTTCTGCTTCAGCAGTACCATTGATTGTCTCACGATAAGCAACTTGAGGTTTACCAGAATTAACTTCAACATTGAATTCACGTTTCATACGTTCAATTAAAACGTCTAAGTGTAATTCACCCATACCACCAATGATAGTATCATTGGTCTCTTCATCAGTTTTGACTTTAAAGGTTGGGTCTTCATCAGCTAATTTTCTTAGAGCTTCACCCATTTTATCTTGATCAACTTTTGTCTTAGGCTCAATACGTAATCAGATAACTGGTTCTGGGAATGTAATATTCTCTAACATAACTGGATGATCAGGGTCGCATAAAGTATCACCGGTCTTAGTATCTTTCAAACCAACAGTAGCAGCAATATCACCAGCCTCAATATCATCGATGTCTTCTCGTTTATTTGAGAACATACGAAGAATACGACTAATTCTCTCTTGAGAATTTTTATTGGAATTTAAAACATATGATCCTTTAGTTAATTTACCAGAGTAAACCCTAAAGAATGATAAGGTGCCAACGTAAGGATCAGTAGCAACTTTGAAAACTAAAGCAGTGAAAGGTTCTTTGGAATCAGATTTTACAGGAATCTTATCCCCTTTCATAGTTTCTCCTTCAATAGCTTTGGTCTCTAATGGACTTGGAAGAAAATCAACAACAGCATCAAGCATTAGTTGGACACCTTTGTTTTTGAAAGCTGATCCACAAACTACAGGAACTATTTTGTACGCAATAACAGATTTACGTAAAGAAGCACGAAGTTCTTCTTCAGTAAAATTAGTATCACCATTTAAATAGCGTTCCATTAAAACATCATCTTCAGAAGCAATCTTTTCGATTAATTCATCATGACGTGATTTAGCTAATTCTAACATATCACTAGGAATTTCTTCTAAAGCGATAGTCTCACCATGCTCGCCATTGAAAACAACTTTTTTCATACGGATTAAATCAATCAATCCAGAAAAATCTGCTTCCTTACCAATAGGTAAAGTCAAAGCAACAGCATTAGGAGTTAAACGCTCACGAATCATAGCAAGATCTTTTTCAAAATCAGCTCCCATACGATCTAATTTGTTTACAAAACAAATACGAGGAACCGCATACTTATCAGCTTGTCTTCAAACTGTTTCAGATTGAGGTTCAACACCAGCAACACCATCGAAAACAACAACAGCGCCATCCAAAACACGTAAAGAGCGTTGGACTTCAGCAGTAAAGTCAATATGACCTGGGGTATCGATAACATTAATTTTGTATTTGAAATTTAAATCATTGTTGCGATAACTTGTAGTTCAAAAACAAGTAGTAGCAGCAGAAGTGATTGTAATACCTCTTTCACGCTCTTGATCCATTCAATCCATAATGGCAGCGCCTTCATGAACTTCACCAATCTTATGGGATAGACCAGTATAAAACAAAATGCGTTCGGATGTAGTAGTCTTACCAGCATCGATATGAGCGATGATACCGATATTACGTACTTTTTCTAAAGGATATTCTTGCGACATGATATGATTTTTAAATTTTTTAAATTCGAATTTACAAAAACAAAAGTAGCCACTGATGGTTACTTTTGCCTTGGGTTCTATTTACCGAAGTGAGCGAAAGCTTTATTAGCTTCAGCCATCTTTTGAACATCAATACGTTTTTTGACAGCACTACCTTCGCCTTTGAAAGCGGAGATAATCTCGTCAGCTAACTTCTCATTAATTGATCTACCCTTCTTAGCTCTAGCAAAAGTAATAATCCATCTCATAGCTAAAGTTAAACGTCTTTGATCAGGCACTATGACTGGAACTTGATAGTTGGCACCACCAATTCTTTTACTTTTGACTTCTAATGTTGGACCAACATTCTTTAAAGCAGTCTCTAGAACAAAAAGGCCATCATTATTAGTTTTCTCTTCAAGAATTTCTAACATTTTATAGATATGATTACGAGCGATGGTTTTTTTACCGCGTTCCATAATCATATTGATAAACTTAGAAACAACATGACTTTGATATTTAGCATCAGCTTTATGTTTTTTTTCATTGACAATAAGATCCATATTAAAAATTTAGGATTGATTAAATTATTTCTTGGCCTTCTTGGCACCGTATTTACTTCTTTGTTGTTTGCGACCTTCGACACCGGAAGCATCGAATTTGGCTCTGACAATATGGTAGCGAACACCTGGTAAGTCTTTAACACGACCACCTCTAACTAGAACAACTGAATGCTCTTGAAGGTTGTGGCCAATACCAGGAATATAGGCAGTGACTTCGTCACCGTTAGATAATTTAACACGGGCAACTTTACGTAAAGCTGAGTTTGGTTTTTTAGGAGTGGTAGTAAATACTTTAGTACAAACACCTTTTTTAAAAGGTGAATCATAGACTGAAGGTCTATTCTTTTTAATATTGAAACCAGCCTTTAATGCTCTAGCATTAGCTTTGGTAGCAATAGGTTGTCTTCCCTTTTTAACCAATTGGTTGATAGTTGGCATAGAAATAAAATTAAAAATTAATTAATGATTATGATGATGTTTTTGGGAAACAAAAACGCCATACAATATATAAATTGTATTTTACGAAGCCATTCCGTAAAATCAATTATGTATTAGCACATACATAATCCTAATATATAGGTATGTAAATATTAACATAAAATGGAGCTAAAGTCAATGGTATTTGGATTACTTCTTAAGAATCTTAGCAATTTTGGCTTTGAATTCTTCCTTATGGTCTAAATCATAATACCCTTGGATTTTGCCTAGTAAAACACCATTCTTGAAGAATAGAAGACTTGGTAATTTAGTAACTTTGTATTTAGCTTGTAAATCAGACATATTGGATACATCTACCTTATAGAATAGCAAATCAATGTGCTTGAATAAATCTTTGATTGGAATAGATCGTAAAAGGCATTGACCACCACTATCTTCAAAGAATTCGCAGACTACTAGCTTCTTAGTATCAGCTATTTTTGTATTAAAAGCTTTTTTAGTTTTAATTAAAGTAGAAGTGTCTAAGACTTGAGCGCCATATTTATCAACAAACAAATCCGAAAGCTTACGAGGATCTTTGGCAATCATCTTTTTTATCTTTTCGGCTTCAGCTTCAGTCTTCGCTAAATTAATGGCGGAAACTGTACAAGCTTTAACGCATTTACCACAACCAATGCATTTCTTAGAATCTCATTTAATGCTCTTTTTCTTTTTGTCTCAGGATAGAGCATTAGTAGGACAAGCAACAATTCCATCACAAGCTGGCGAATTATCGCAGATTTTGAAATTAATAATTATAGGCATAATTAAGATTTAATTTGTATGTATTAAATATATCATAAATTAAAAATCCCTGCAACAAAGTCAGGGATTTTTGAATTCTACTTACCGTAATTGTCAAAAAAAGTAGTAATATCCTTATCCCCCATTAAACATTCACTACCAGTTCAGAGGAATGGTACGCCAACATTCTCTTGGGATAATTCACATTTTTGGACAGTAGCTAATAGTTGTTTTACATTGTCTTGATTAGAAACTTCTTTCTCATCAAAATCAATTTTGGATTTGGTATTATTCTTAGTAATGTATTCTTCGACAACTTTACAATGAGGACAGGTATTTGAGAAGAACAAAGTCATTTTAGTTGGCAAAGTTCCTTCAACAGTAGTAACAGTTGTTGTAGTTGAAGAGCTAGTAGGAGCTTTAGTTTCTTTTTTCATCATAGCAATACCAGCAATGACAACTAAAGCAATAATACCGATCATTAAAAACAAATTCTTTTTGTTATTCATTATGTTTTTTTAAATTTTTATTATATTAATATATTATATTAAAATTTGAAATTAATCAACCCCCTTTTGGAATTCAGCGATTGGACTTGCAATTGCATTAAAAAAGTGGTATAATACAAATAATTCAATGAGTACAATTTTAAAAAAGAAAAGGAGGCCAAGAATGGCAACATGGTGCATTGCCTTTAAAAGGATATGCCAATTTAACGGCAACCTTAAGCAGTGTGGTCTTGTGAAATCACTTGTCAAAGGTTATTTAACTGGCCAATGTTCGCAAGCTTTTACTTGCGAATATCCAGAAAGGTGCCCTTACGAGGGTAACCTTTATAAATGTTGTAAAACTGCGGGACAATGCCCGCTGTTCAAGAAAGGAGATAAAAATGCCTGACGATATAAAAGACGGGACTCAACCAAGAAACGAATATGCCGATGGTGCATTCGTTAGCTGTTTCCCCATTGGTAGTATTTCGACTACCGAAAAGCCCCTCCATGAGCCTATGGCTCGTGGAGGTTTTTCATTAAAAAATATTTTAAAAATTAAATAAAAGAAAAAGGCGTAATAAGAAGCTTGTCTTTTTCTTACTACCCTTTTGAATACCTAAAGGCCGTTGATTGTCGTTTGTTTGAACCAAAATGTGTTCACCGTGCGATATGAAGTTAAACGACATATATTGTTTTTTGCTCCGGACTCCCATGAATGGGTTTTCGACAGAGCGATTTAATCAACGACCTTTAGGCCGCATTCCCCAAAAAATCTTTGTGAATGAGATCATGCCCCATTCCATTAATCAAACATTGCAGATGCTTGATCTGATGGATGGGGCCTCGACAGACGAGGACAAAATACGTTTTAAAGAACATAGATTTTTTCTCCTTTCGGTAAGATTAATTACAACATCTTCTAAATCGTCCTGCAACACCAGGACGTAACTGCCCCTCTTTTTTTGTGCCCCAGGTAGCTTGGGCTATCTTCCGAAGGTTAAAAAAGAACTTCTAACCATAACACTCTCCTTTCGTTTGATTGCCTGCAAGCAAACAAACTATAAGTATATGAAGATATATTAACATATATTTTTAAAAAATCAATAGCTGTGTTTAAAAAAAAGAAAAGAGAGTTGTTGGGAGATGATCCCCCAACAACTCTGTATAGTTTGGATAGATTAAAAATCTTATCGTACTCACCTAGTGAGTCATTTGAGTCCTTTCGCTCTCAACAAGAAAATTAATCCATCTCGTAGACATTTACGACAAGCATTCATAACTTGCTTGTCGGTTCATACATATATTCTAACATTAAATTTTTTAAAGTCAAATATTAGAAAGAAAAAACCGCGATAAATCATTAAAGAATTTATCGCGATTTTGAGTTTTAAAAATCTCTTATCTCTTTCTTCACTGTGGAGCTCTACGAGCTTTGTGTAAACCATATTTCTTTCTTTCAACAATACGAGAATCACGAGTTAGAAGTCCGTTTTGTTTTAAGATTGGACGAAATTCAGGATTGAATTTGATCAAACAACGGCTAATACCAAGAATACAAGCATCGCATTGAGAATTATATCCTCCACCAATAACTTTGATAGAAATACCAAACTTATTGAACGTATTAGTTAAACGCAAAGGCAAAACTAATTTGTCTTGTAATTCTTTGACTTGAAAATATGTTTCAAGATCTCTACCGTTAGCTGAAAAACCATTCTCATTTAAATAGAAGCGAACACGAGCGATAGAAGTTTTTCTACGACCGACAGCTTCAACGTATTTACCTTTAAAGTCTTTCAAACCTTTTTTGGTTTCTTTAGCTACAGGATTTGATACTACTTCACGTTTGATAACTGGTTTTTTAACCTCTTCATGGTTAATGAATGTTTCT
>CAZUBO010000010.1:0-25526 GCA_964618955.1 uncultured Candidatus Saccharibacteria bacterium
AAGCTATGTACTATGATGCGTCAGGAACAGACTATATCTCAACTCCGAGTTTTGCCATACCTAATACAGGGATACTTACGATAGAGGCGTGGATGAAGAGTACAATACAGGCAGTAGACCAAACACTTATCGGTGACGCTGGCTGAAGCGATACAATTGGTTTTTTTCGTATGCGCAGAACTATTTCTACAGATACTTTACTTTATTATTATGCTAATGGGGCATCAAAAATAGGGTCAAGCTGAAGTAATTTTTTTACTGGCTTAGATAGCCAATGAATACATATAACAATAGTTTGCGATTATACCAATAAAACAATAAAAGCTTATAGAAATGGAGTCCAATTTGGCATTACTGTAACACTTACGGGTACTCCAGTGTTTCCCTTAACAAATAATATAAAGTTTATTGGCTCTTGAGACACATTTAATCCGTATAAACTCACCGACGGCTCCCTTGATGAAGTAAGAATATATAATAGAGGATTGAGTGATGAAGAAGTAGCTCAGCATTATACTTCGACGAAGGGGGAATTTGGATTATAATATTTTGACAATTACTAGTGTTTTGGTTTATAGTAATGTAAAAAGACAAAATCGTTGAAAACACTTGCTTTTTTAGGAAAAATCATATACAATATATTTAATAAATTAAAACATATAATAAATAGTATGTTTTTAAAATGGTCGTTAGTGTTTAAAAAAATAAACAAAACGTTATGAATAAAGAAAATTTAGTTGAATTAGTTCAAGAACAACTAAAATCAACAAAGAAAGATGCAGATAGTGTTGTCTCATTAATTTTTGATAGCATTTGCAAATCATTAAAGAAAGGTGAAGATGTCGCTGTTAGTGGATTTGGTTCATTCGTAGTCAAAGCTAAAGCTGCTAGAATGGGTGTCAATCCAAAGACAGGAGAGAAGATTCATATCTCAGCAAAGAAAGTTGCTAAGTTTAGACCAGCTAAGGCCTTAAAAGATATGATCGCTTAATTACACAATTAAAAACAACCCTTTACAGGGTTGTTTTTTTGTTGGTTATAATCCCAAAGTAATTCTTCGGCTTTCAGTATCAAGAGATTTGATAGAGAATTGGAAAGTTTTTCCAACTTCTAATGGTTCCTTTGGAGTCTCTTCTTCTTTGAGTTCACTGAACTTAAGGAAACCATAGACGCCAGGTTCAAGTTCTACTAAGACGCCTAAAGTACCAGTCTTAAGAACAATACCATCATATTTTTTACCGACTTTGTAGATATTGATAATATCTTTTCAAGGATCAGGTTTTAAAGCTTTGATTGAGAGAGCAATTCTACCATTGGTAATGCTTTCAATCTTGGCTTGGATCTTGTCGGTCTCTTTATAGATCGCTTTTAGATCGGGAATTAATTTGTAATCAACTTCAGAGATATGGACTAAGCCATCGATTGGTGGTTCGCCAAATTTGACGAACAAACCGAAATCAACAACTTTAGTAATCTCAGCATCAACAATATCACCAATTTGATATTGAGCAGCAAGCTTTTGTTTGTGTTCTTCGTTGAGAACTTCACGTTCGGAGAAGATAAGCTTTACAGCTTCTTTATCAAGATCCAAAATCTTTACAGGGATTTCGGTATTAACGAAGCTACGTAAACGAGCTAGAATTTCTTCTTTATCACCACCATCTACTAAAGGATAGTGTTCTGGAGTTAATTGAGAGACAGGAAGGAAACCTTTGATTCCCATGTACTCAGCAATTAAGCCACCACGATTGACTTCTTTAATTTTGATGAAGACAGTGTCACTGTTCTTCTTGGCCAAATAAAGATTGTTTCAAACTTGATTGGCACTGATTTCTTTTAAGGAAGCTTCGACTAGACCATCTTCGTTATCGAGATTAACGATAACAACGCTGATTTTGTCGCCAACACTTAAATTCTTAATGTAGTTCTTAGCGGCAATGAATTCAATGCCTCTAACTACAGCTAAGCCAAGAGGGCTGACATCTACATAGAGGATTTTGCCTTCTTTACTTAAAACGGTTCCATCGACAGTTGCACCGGCTGAAGGAACGTTTATTTTCTGATATTTTAAACGTGGTATAACCATGTTTTGTGATTACCCGCTTTATTAGTTTTTAAAATTCGTAGTGTGCCGAGAGAGTGAATCGGACACTCGACACTACGCTCTTCAGGCGTATGCTCTACCACTGAGCTACCTCGGCACAATTAATTATTAAATTGTTAAAGCGGCATTTTTATTAATACCAAACTTTTGATTTGGTAATTGTATTATATCAAATATTTCAGGTTTTGTAAACAGTTGTGTTCCCAGGAGGAGTCGAACCTCCATCTAAAGCTTAGGACGCCCTTGTTCTATCCATTGAACTATAGGAACAATATATATATGAAGATTGAAACGAATAGTTCGTTTCAATAGTGTGGACCTGATGGGACTCGAACCCACGACCTCATGCATGCCATGCATGCGCTCTACCAGCTAAGCTACAGGCCCTGATAATTAACTGTATTATACATTATTTGTTGGGATAATTCAAGGGGGATATTTAAAAAAGAGGGATTAAAATGCGAAGCCCTCTTTTTATACGATTAGTTATTTGAATATTTGAAGAATATGTGGGTGGAGAGTAATTAAACAGTATCCAAAAAACAGAAAGAGTACTATATAAACAAGTAGTTTCACCCCTTACTCCTTTCGTTAAAATTTTGCCAAAGGCACATTTGTTTTAGATATTTTTAATATACCATACATGCATTGTTTTTGCAAATTCATAATATATTGATTATCTTGCGATAAATAATATAATATGGTAAATTAATAATTAGGGAAGGGTGGCTGAGTGGTTGAAAGCGCAGTTCTCGAAAAACTGTAAGGCGAATAACCTTCGTGAGTTCAAATCTCACCCCTTCCGCATTTATGTTTTTATTTTGGAAATGTGGTAATATGTTAGTAATAAAATATTAAATTTTAAAATATGAATATTATTTTTAGTGTGGTTTATTCGATAGGATTCTGTTTATTATTACTTTTACTGTTTCGTCTTGCGGTTCTTTGATATTGAAAAATTGATACAATAGTTAGTTTGCTGGAAAGAATAGCAAATGCCTTGGAAAAGGAAGATAAAATTAAATAACCAAAACAAAATTATGAAATTAACAATATTAGGAAGTGGAACTTGTGTTCCAACAGTTAGAAGGGGGTCTCCAGCAAATTATTTAGAAATTGGCAAAAAGAAAATTTTAATTGATTGTGGTCCAGGAACGGTGAGACAAATGGCAAAAGCAAAAATAGATTACAAAAAGGTAGATATGGTTTTTTTAAGTCATTTTCATAGCGACCATGTTTCAGATTTAGTTCCATTGGTTTGGGCTTTGTTTTGCACTTTAGGATTTAACAGAGAAAAAGACTTAACTTTGGTTGGCCCCATTGGCCTTAAAAAGTTTTTCGAAGCTTCAATTGAACTTAATAACGATGGGGCAAAAAGGCCTAAGAATCAAAAGATAAAGATTATAGAAATAAAAGACAAATTAGAATTTGAAGGCTTTGTAGTTGAATGCCAAAAGACAATTCATACTAAGACAAGTTTGGCATATAAATTTACCGAGGAAAATAAAGCCTTAGTAATTTCTGGAGATTGTGATTATGATGAGAAGTTTATAGACTTTTCTAAGAATGCAGATTTGTTGTTATTGGAATGTTCTTATCCTAATAATATAAAATGAGAAGGGCATTTAATTCCTAAAGAATGTGGATTGATAGCTCAAAAGGCAAGAATTAAGAAGTTAATGTTGACTCATATATATCCAAATTCTTCTGGCAAGATTAGATTAGATCAGACAAAAAAGGTTTTTAAAAATGCAGGTTTGGTAGAAGATTTTATGAAAATTAATATTTAGCAAATGACAGACACAAGCGATTTCTTGAAAAAAGAAAGTGAGTTGGTAAACGAATACATTCAAAAGTTTTTAATTGAGAATGGGATTTTAAAATTAGATAAAGAAAGGCAAATAGTCGAAACGGCAAAATTAATTGCTAAATTTCCTTGAGGGGAATCAAGAACAATCGAGGAGTTATTAGTTACTAAAAGATTTGGCACATGTACTGCTAAACACTTATTATTACAAAAGTGTTATGAGTTTTTAGGTATAAAATGTTATCAAGTAGTATCTACTTTTAAATGAGGTGAACAAGGAATTAAATATTCAGAAGAATTACAAGTAATTCTTGAAAAAGGAGAGTGAGATCATGGTCATAACTTTCTTCGAGTTCAAAAAGACGATGGTGCTGAAATAGATATAGATGTAACTTGAAATTCAAAATTAAAAGAATTTGGTTTTAGAGTATTACCGGAAGATTGAGATGGTAAAACTTCTTTTATGGGATTGAATATAAATCAAAGATGAGATAACGTTGATATGAAGGCTAAGAAAATAGAATTGATAGAATCTCTTAGTCCGGAATTAAGAGAGAGAAGGGAGCAGTTTATGAAGTTGTTTATTGAATGGATTCAGGGTATTAATCAAATAAAGTAATAAAGGCTTGATTTAGCCTTGTTCCAAAGATTATATATAAGTTCAAACGCACTTTGGACTCTTAGGGAATGTCTTTTTTAATTTGCCTAAATTGGCGATTACAAACAGGTCTAATCGCCAAAAATGGCAAAAATTGGCTATTATGTGACAATATGCTTGACAATAATCCAAAATTCTGCTAAACTGGTCATTATGAATACTTCTAATCGCCAAAAATGGCAAAAATTGGCGATTGTCATTAACCAATAATATAAAATACTAATATTATGGAAGAACTATTAAAAGCAACATTGCTTAAGCAAAAAGAAGACAGAGACAGGATCTTATTAAGAAGCTATATAGAACGAGAAGAGAGTAAGAACTCGGATAAGTATATAAACAATAATTTAATAAAAGTTATAGTAGGTCCTCGTAGATGCGGTAAATCAACATTTGCCTTTTTGCTTTTAAAACAAAAGAAAGTTAATTTTGCTTACGCTAATTTAGAAGACGAAAATCTTATAAAAGGGATAGAAGGAAATAATGATAATTTAACGGATGCAATAAAAGCAATATACGGTAACGTAGAATATATTATATTTGACGAGATTCAGAACTTAGATATGTGAGAAAAATATCTTAATAGACTTCAAATAAGAGATTATAAGATAATAGCAACTGGTTCTAGCGCTAAAATGTTAAGTAGTGAAATAGCCACAGCTTTAACAGGGAGAAGAATAATTGTAGAATTATTACCATTTAGTTTTAAAGAATCTTTAACATACAAATATACTTTAGAAGAGATGGCGAAAGTAGATGAGAAGAAAGAATTAGAATTATATATGGAAAAGGGAGGATTTCCAGAGACTTACAAAGAAGATGTAGATGTCTATCAATATTTAAACAATCTATTGCCAGCTACTATAATAAACGATGTATTATATAGATATGGAGAGAAGATTAAGAATCTTAGCAAAATAAAGGTATTGGCGGATATGTTGATTGATCGTTGTTGTCAGGAGATAAGTTATCGTAATTTAGCAAAGGTATTGGAAGTGAAGAGTCATCAAACGGTAGAAAAATACATAGGATATTTGCTAGGTACTTTCTTGTTTTATTCTATAAACAAATATTCTTTTAAACATTCCGAACAAGTAAGAGGGAATAAAAAGATTTATTTAGTGGATAATGGTTTCTTAACTTCTAAGAATTGGTCTTTTTCTAAAAATTTAGGAGTATATTTTGAGAATCTTGTTTTTGTAGAATTATTTCGAAGAAGAATTGCTGAGAATTATGATGTATATTATTACAAGACTAGAAATCAAAAAGAAATCGATTTCTATTTGAAAAATATTGATTCTTCAAAATCAAAATTAATACAGGCGTGTTATGATTTGACAGATAGTAAAACTGAAAAAAGAGAAGTGGCGGCTTTGTTAGAAGCTAGCCAGGAGTTAAAATGCGATGAATTAATTATAATTAACTGAGAAATAGAAAAGACGGAAGTTATAGGTGATAAAGTTATAAAATATATTCTAGCTTGAAAGTGATTAAGCTAGCCGTTGTATTTGACAATCCAGGTATATGTGCTATACTAATAATGTTCTCTTATGAGTCCTTTTCCTTACATAGATAAAATTGTGTAAGCTAGAAAGAATGAGTAGGGATAGGTCGCTTAATTATTTTATCTATGATAAGAACAACAATATGGCCAAAAAATTATATGTTGGAAATTTATCTTATAGCGTCACTGATGAGGCTTTAAAAGAATATTTTTCACAAGCAGGTGCAGTTGAGAGCGTATTGATCATTACTGACAGAATGTCAGGTCGTCCAAAAGGCTTCGGCTTTGTAGAGATGACAACAGACGAGGAAGCTGCAAAAGCTATCGAAATGTTTAATGGCAAAGAGTTTGATTCTAGACCATTAACCGTAAACGAAGCACGTCCAAAGGAGGAAGGTGCTAGCAGACCAAGATCTGGTGGCTTTGGTGGAAACCGAGGCGGTGGATCAAGAGGTGGTTTCGGTGGAGGGCAAAGAAGCAACTGATAATACCATTTTCAAAGTAAAACCCCCTTTATTGGGGGTTTTACTATATTCAAAAAGTACTGTATAATGAAATATATCAAAGGAATAGTTGTAATAATAGCATAAGACTTATATGATGAATGATGAAATGACGGATGAACAAATTGTTAGACAGGTAGTATCTGGGGATAAAGATGCCTTTGGGGTTTTAATAAATAGATTTGAAAGTAAATTAAGTAGATATATTAGAAGATTCATTTTTAATGAATTAGAGGCTGAAGACTTATTACAAAATGTATTTATTAAAGCTTATACAAATTTAAATAGTTTTAATTTTAATTACAAATTTTCACCTTGAATTTATAGGATTACACATAATGAGATTGTGAATTATATAAAGAAAAATCAAAAAATCAAAATTGTTTTTGATATTGATTGAGATACAATAATGCCAGTAAGAGAGAAGGGTGATTACGGAGAAGAGATTGATAAAGAGAATTTGGAGAAGTGGCTGAATCAGAATTTAAAAGAAATACCATATAAATACAAAGAAGTCTTGACTTTGTACTATTTTGAAGAATTATCGTACAAAGAGATTTCGGATGTATTACTGATACCAACTTCAACGGTAGGAATAAGAATTAAAAGGGCCAAAGAATTACTTAAAAAAATATATAATAAAAAATAATATGACATTTTTAAAGAATAAATTATTAGAACAAATCAAAGAAGGGGAGATCAAGTTAAAACCAAAATGAGTTTTTGGTTTTAGAATTTTAGGATTATTGATTGGTTCAATAATGAGTATTTTAATAACCATATTCTTTGTCAGTATTGTTTTATTTATGGTATTCTATAACAGTAATACATTGCAGAATAGAGACTTATTAACTTTTAGAATGGTATTTACGACTTTGCCTTGGTTGATTATCTTATTATCAATTGTTTTTGTTATTATATTTGAGTTTTTTGCTAAAAAACTATTACCATTATATAGAAAACCAATGATAGTAAGTTTGTTGATATTAGGAACTATTATTACTATTAGTGGTTTTGGGTTGAATCAAAACAAAGCTTTTAAGTCTTTATGTTCTTGTGGATCTAAAGGCATTAAGCCATTAGCTTGAATATTTGATAATCAAAATCATACATATAATAGTTTTGTAAGGAATGGTAAGGTATTAGAGATTTTGAATGATAATATACGAATTGATTTGAGTGGAGAAGAGATTATTGTTAGTAAGAATATATTTTGTTCTCATTGCTTGAGCGATTTAAAGGTTGGGGACGAATTATATATTAGCGGAGTTGATACCAAAGATGGCTTTAGAGCTATTAAAGGGAAGAAAAGTGATAGCAGTTGCAAGAGTTGTCAGTTGGGAAATGAAATAAAAAGTAATGATAGTTGTAATAATATATGAAAGGGTCGATAGAGATAATAAACTATTAAATTACAACTTATGAAAAGTAAAATTACTTTAGGATTATTAGCAGTTGGGCTGGTGTTTGCGATTGGTTCGTTTATAATTAATGCTAGAGCTGCTAAGCCTGAAGTGGCTGTAAACGGAACTACTACTTGTAGTGCTAGTGGAAAATGCTCTTGCGGGTTGAATGGTACTAAGACTTGTGGAAGCTCTTGCCAAAAGATAAACAAGACTTGTGGTTGCGGGAAATAGGGTTTTGATATATATGATTTTCTAACTAAAAAAGAGCGAAAGTACTTTTGCTCTTTTTGATTGTTATTATTTTTCTTCTTCTTTGACTTCTACTTTTTCATTACTAAGTTTGTAAAGAAGTTTTTTGAAGTTTTCGATACTATCGTAATCGTAAACCGAAATACAAAAGACATTAGGGGAGACTTTAGAAAATTGTTTTACGAATTTATCTAAAGTTTTTTTATCAACTAAGTCAGTTTTGGTTATGATGATATATTCTTCTTTAGTTTTAAAGATCTTACTGTATTTTTCTAATTCTTTTCTAATTTCTTTGTAAGCTGCTTTTGGTTTTTCATTTTCACAGCTGATAAGATGGAAGATTATCTTGGTACGTTCGATATGTTTTAAGAATTTGATACCCAAACCTTTGTTGCTAGAAGCGCCTTCAATAATACCAGGGATATCAGCAATGATAAGATTCTCGAAAGTTCCTAAATGAGGTTCTAGAGTTGTAAATGGATAGTTGGCAATTTTGCTTTTGCAATTAGTGATTTCGTTAATCAAACTAGATTTACCAGCATTAGGTAATCCGACTAAGCCAATATCAGCAATCATTTTTAATTCTAAATGAAGAGTGAACTCTTCGCCAGGAGTACCATATTCAAATTGTTTGGGAGAAGTATTAGTTGAAGATCGGAAATGGAAATTACCTCTTCCGCCTCTTCCACCTTTAGCTAGGACAACTTTTTCACCAACTTTAGTTAATTCAACTTCGGATTCATTTTCAATGTTATGAATTACAGTACCAATTGGTAGCTTAATAAAGACATCTTCGCCAGTTCGGCCATCAATGTATTGAGCTTTGCCGTTTTCACCTTTCTCGGCATGAATTTCTTTGATGTACCTAAATTGCTTTAAAGCATCTAATTCAGATACGCCAATACCAATAACAGAACCACCACGGCCACCATGAGCTCCGGTTGGTCCTAATTCCATCATATTACGGTTAAAAGCAACGGCACCATTGCCACCGTCACCAGCTTTGATTTTTATAGAGACATCATCAATAATCATTTTGATTTTGTTAGTAATCCTTTATTGGGATTAGATAAATTAAGTGTGGACGATAGAGGATTCGAACCCCTGACCCCTTGGATGTAAACCAAGTGCTCTAACCAGCTGAGCTAATCGTCCAGGTAATTACAGTATAGCATTTTTAATCATTTTTGCAAGAGTAGCGTTTGTTTTTTATGTAAAATGTGGTATAATGTTCGGAGCATATAGAAAATATACTATTATGAAAAACGTAATTATTGCTAATAAACTAGTATTAGCTGAGAAAATGAAGAAATTTCAAAATGATGGCCTGGATAGAGTTCAGGTAGTTTCTGATTTTGATAAGACTTTAACAAGATACAAAATTAATGGTGAAAAGGTTAATTCGGTAATTTCAATTTTGAGAGATGAGAATTATCTAATACCGGATTATTCGGATCGAGCTAAAGCATTATTTAATTTATATCATCCTTTTGAAATTGATTTTACGTTAGACTGAGAATTCCGAAAAAGCAAAATGTTAGAATGGTGATCAACCCACTATATAGTTTTGAAAGAATGCGGATTGACTAAAAGTGATTTAGAATCAATCGTAAAATCAAATAGAATTCAATTCAGAGATGGGTATCAAATTTTATTTGAATTTTTAAATGAAAATGTTATTCCGTTAACAATCATTACTTCTAATGGTTTAGGAGGAGATATTATTAAATTAGTATTTAAAAAATATATTATTGATTTTGATAATTTTAATATTTTATCAAATCATATTATTTGAGATGAAAATGGCAAATTCTTAGATATTCAAAAGCCAATAATTCATGTTTTGAATAAAGATGAGGTTGTAATTGAAGACGAGAAAATCAAAAAACAAATTGAAGGAAAGAAGAATATAGTTTTGATTGGTGATGGGGAGGGTGATTTAAGTATGACTTCCTATATTCAGTTTGAGAATATTATTAAGATTGGTTTTTTAAATGAAAAAGAAGAAGAATTAATGGAGACTTTTAAAAAGGTATTTGATATTGTGATTATTAATGATGGAAGTTTGGAGATTGTAAATGAAGTTTTTAGAGTTATACAAAATGGTGGAGAATTAAATATTGAAGAAGAATAGGAATTATGATATACTTAAGTAATTAAGAATTTAAAATTTAAATATGCAATCTAAAGACTTAAGAAAGAAATTTATAGAATTCTTTGAAGAAAAGGGACATAAGCTAATTAAATCAGCATCATTAGTACCTAATGATGATAAGACGGTTTTATTTAATGTTGCTGGTATGCAACAGTTCAAGAAGTATTGGTCTTTAGAGAAGGATACTTTGAAAGATATTCATCCAGGAATTAATGTTCCTTTGGGATCTGATAGAGTAATAACTTCACAACCATGTATTAGAACTAATGATATTGATGAAGTTGGAGATCAAGGACATTTAACAATGTTTGAGATGTTGGGGAATTTTTCTTTTAAAGGAGGCTACTTTAAGAAGGAAGCAATTGAATTTGCTTGTGAATGAATGTTTGATGTTTTGAAGTTAGATCAAAAAGAAATGTACATTACGGTGTATATGGGAGATGAAAGAGCTCCTTTTGACCAGGAATGCTATGATTTATGGATTCAAAAGGGATTTTCGGATAGTCAGATTGTAAAGACAATAGAAGATAATTTCTGAGGACCAGTTGGAAATGAAGGGCCTTGTGGTCCGTGTACGGAAATCTTCTTTAAAGGATTGGAGATTTGGAATTTAGTTTTTAATCAGTATTATAAAAAAGCTGATGGAAGTTTTGTTCCTTTAGAAAAGATAGGTGTAGATACTGGAGCAGGATTAGAAAGACAATTATTGGTTACTAATTTTCCAGAAGATTTTAAAGACAAAAGTATTTATGATACTGATATCTTTTTAAATCAAATGGAATTATTAAAAGAAAAGGCTGGAAATTACAATGTAAAGAGTGCTAGAATTATTACAGATCATTTTAGGGCCAGTGTGTTTTTAATTGCTAATGGCGTTATTCCTAGTAATGTCGAAAGAGGATATGTGCTTCGAAGATTGATTCGTAGAATTTTAAGACATTTAAAGCAATTAGAAATTAAAGAAAATATCTTTGATAAATTACTAAGTAATTTACAAAAGAATTTTGGAGAATTCTATAATGAAATTATGGATACAAAATTAATATTGGAAGTTTTGAATCAGGAGAAGATTAAATTTGAAGTTACTTTAGAGAATGGGTTGAAAGAGTTGAATTTAATATTCCAAAAGGCTGAAAAGAATATCAGTGGCAAAGAAGCTTTCTATATCTATGAGACTTTTGGATTTCCAATTGAATTAATTGTCGAGGAAGCTGATAGAGTTTCATTTTCAGTTGATGAAAAAGAATTTGAAAATGAATTTAATAAGCATAAGGAGATTTCTAAAGCTGGAATGGAGAAGAAATTTGGGGGACATGATTTAGAAAATATTGATAAAAATTCTGAAAGTTTTAAGATTAGAATGAGGCTGCATACAGCTACTCATTTATTATTAAAAGCTTTAAGAATGGTTTTAGGGGAAGAAGTTTTTCAAAAGGGATCAGATATTAATGACGAGAGATTAAGATTTGATTTTACTTTTGGAAGAAAAATGACAGATGAAGAATTGAAACAAGTAGAAGACTTGGTAAATGAAAAGATAAATCAAAATTTAAAAGTTGAATTTAAAGAAGAGAAATTAGAAGAAGCTTTAAAGGAAGGATATTTGGGGTCTTTTATGGCTAAGTATCCAGAAGTGGTCAGGGTTTATAACATTGGGGAATGATCTAAAGAGATTTGTGCGGGACCTCACGTTGAGAATATTTTGGAATTAAAAGGAATTAAAATTCTAAAAGAAGAGGCTTCTTCACAAGGGGTAAGAAGAATAAAAGCAGTGTTAATATAATATTAAGATTGCTATTGATTTTTTAAATAATTCGTTGTATAATATATTCATAAATTTAAAATCTTTTTAATGAATTCTAAAATACAAAAGTCATTTACATTAGTAGAATTAATGATAGTAATAGCAATCTTAGCAATATTATCAGCTATTGTAATTTTTGCATTAAATCCATCAGAAATATTTAAAAAGAATAGAGATTCTAGAAGAATGGCAGATATTAATACTTTAAACAAAGCGGTAGTATTTATGACATCTTGAAATACAATGGGTAATGTTAGTTTAGGGACTTCAACATATATTTATCTGTCTTTGCCTGATTCATCTTCTACTTGTTCTTCTTATTCTTTAGCAACTCTACCTACAGGATATAGTTATTCTTGTGTATCAAGTACAACTATTGGTAATGTAGATGGTACTGGGTGAATACCAGTCAACTTTGCTTTAGCAGCTGGGAATAACTACATTGCTAAACTCCCAGTAGATCCAACTAATGATAGCAACTACTACTATTCTTACAATCCAGGTGGATCTTTTGAACTTAATACTTTCTTTGAATCAAATACATATATATCTAAATATGGTTCTACTGATGGTGGCGACTCTAATGCCTTTGAACTAGGTACTAACCTTCAAGACATGCCTCAAACCTTTCCTCATAACTGAGTTAGAGTTCCTGGCAATAGTCTTTATGGAACATCAGACTTCTGAGTAATGCAATACGAAGCTAAGTATGCTATTAATGGCAAAACAGGATCAGATGCACCAACAGACTGCAAAAATGATGTTAATTATGACACTTATGATTGAGGTAAAGCTTGTTCGGCGACAGCTAATGTTAGTACTAACGTAATTTCCAGTCCTATGGGTTCACCAATCGCAGCAATAACTCATACTGAAGCCAAAGCAATATGTACAGCTCTTGGTGCCCATCTCATTACTAATCAAGAATGAATGACAATAGCAAGAAATGCAGATCAACAAAATACAAATTGAACATCAGGAACCAAAGGAACGGGGTATATTTTTAATGGTAATTCAGCAGACTCAACTAGGGGTTATGATGGTCCTAATCCAGATAAAGGCATAAACAGAAATGTAAGATCAGTATTAACTCTTTCAAATGGTTCTAAGATTTATGATTTCTCTGGAAATGTTTGGGAACATACTATGTTTGATATTAATGATACATTAGTTAATAATCTTCCTAATGATGGTGGAGCTTCGGGATGAAGATGAGTTGAATTAACAGCCTTAACAACTGATGGTGATTTTGCAAGTTATGATGATCTTAAACCAACAGATTCTTCTTGGGATGCTGATCAAGGTACTGGTAGAGTCTATACTAATACTGATGTACAAAGTTCTCGTGTTCTCCTTAGGGGTGGCGATTGGGACTATGGTAGCACTGCCGGTTCCTTTGCGCTGGTTTTGGATTAATCTACGATTTCTGCACTTTACCTTGTGGGTTTTCGGTGTGCCAGGTAACGGTTGTAGTAATCTAGAATCTGAATATCTTTTTTTCTGAAATTTGCGTTAGTAAATTTCAGATTGGATGGCTTCAGAATTTATTCGTTAGAATAAATTCTGTTTGAAAATTTTTTAACTTTTAATTTATGTCAACAACAACTGATTTAACGGTTTTTCAAAAATTGGAAGATCTAACGATTATTTTTCATAATTTGTTGGATACTATTCCTAGAAAAGAACAATTTGCTTTGTCGGAAGATATTAAGAAGCAACTTTATTTGATTGCTAAGTTGATGATTCATGCTAATACCTTAAGATTTGGTAGGAAAGAATATTTTATAAGACTGAGTGAAGAGTTTGAACTTTTACTATATTTTGTAAGATTGCTATATAGATTAAGATATATTTCTTCAAAACAATATATGAATTTAGCTAAAAGACATAATGAAGTAGTTAGAATTTGTTGTGGTTGGTTGAGTAATACGGATAGCGAAAAGTAAATTCGTTGTTTATTTTTCGCTATTCATATTTAGAATAGTAGGGGTAAAGTCTACTTCAGCACCTTTTCTCGTGTTCTCCTTAGGGGTGGCAATTGGAACAATGGTAGCAATGCCGGTTCCTTTGCGCTGAATTTGAATTAATCTACGAGTAATGCAAATTACAATGTAGGTTTTCGGTGTGCCAGGTAATTGTACTATAAGACTTTTGTTTGTATAGGTAGGGCCAGGTCAAAGCGTTTACGGATGCTAGAGCGAGCCAATAACCGTTACTGATTTTATTCCTTGTTGGCACCATTGTTTTGATGGACTGGCAGAATGGTTTTCGGTCCGTAGCCTGATATGGGGCTGGTACCTATAGGTATGGTAACGGATCTTCTTATTAAATTATGTTTTTATTATGGATGAATTGTTTGAAGAGTTAGTTAGTGGCGAGAATATTAATTTAGCTTATGAGAAGGCAATTAAGAACAAAAGGTTTAGACCTGATGTTTTAAAGTTTTATCGTAATCATGAAATGCGTTTAGTAGATATGATGTATAAATTAAGCACTAAGACATATGTTCATAGTGGTTATTTTAGTTTTATTGTGAATGATTCTAAAAAAAGAATAATTTGAGCAGCTCAATTTCCTGATAGAATTATTCATCATGCACTTTGCAATATTTTGGAACCAATCTTTGAGAAGTCTTTTATTTTTGATTCTTATGCTTGTCGAAAAGAAAAAGGTGCTCAAAAAGCAATTTTGCGTTGTCAAAAATTCATCAGAACGTCAAGGGGGGGGGGTAACTTAAAAGAAAAGAGAATTTATTGTTTTAAAGGTGATATTCAAAAATATTTTGATAGTGTAGATCGAAAAATTTTAAAACAAATTATTCAGAAGAAAATTAAAAGTCCAGGACTATTATGATTGATTAATTTAATTATTGATAGCCATTTGGGTGAACGGGGAATGCCAATAGGCAACTTAACTTCTCAGTTGTTTGCGAATATTTATTTAAATGAATTGGATCATTTTGTAAAGGATTATTTAGGAGTTAAATGTTATGTTCGTTATATGGATGATTTTGTAATACTAGATACTGATAAAAACAAATTATTTGAATTAAGAAGTTTAATTAAGAATTTTTTAAATGAGAAATTAAATTTAAAATTACATCCTAAAAAATCAGAATATTTTCCAATCGAAAAAGGTATTGATTTTTTAGGATATACGGTGTTTTGGAACTATATCACATTACGTAAGTCAACGGTAAAGAGGTTTAAAAAAAGATTAAAGAGGGATTGAAGAAAGGCAAAAGGCGAAGAAAAGTTGAAAGTATTAGATGATGCTTTTGTCTCTTGAAGTTCATATTATCATCATGGAAGATGCAATAGAGTAATTACTAATATGTATGAAAACTATTGATTTGAATTGTGAAAAAACAAGGATTAAAATTGATAATTGTTCTTGTACAGTATGTTCCAAAATGGAACATACTGCTTAAAATGTGCGAAGAGAATAGACATAATATTAAGGGTTGTTTTTCAAGTGGTTGGTTCCATTTTGGAACATACCACTATTAATGGCATTATTACAGACAAAATATAAGATTAATGTATTGGGGGTTTTGTTCTTTAGTAATGTAGGATTTATTAACATTACTATTGACAAATAAATTTACATTTGGTATAATATATGTAATAAAGAGTTAAATATGCATTATGCTTTCAAAATTTATTTATCAAATGCGAAAAAAGAATAATTTCACTCAAGAATTCTTGGCTAATAAATTAGGGGTTTCTAGGCCAACATATTGTCAAATTGAAAACGGAGAAAGAGACATAACAATTAATGAAGCAAAAAAATTAGCTGATATTTTTGGAATTAAATTCAATGATTTTTTAGAGGGTAAAGAGAACGAGATTATAGTTAAATTAGAAAAAGAAAAGAAGGATTTAAAAGAGATGAAAATTGAAATAAGGATTGATGTGCCTCAGAAGAATATAAAGAAATTAAAAGAAGTTTTGTTATATGTTTTATCAAAGGTTAGTGCTAAGCCAAATGTTGGCGAAACGGTTATATATAAACTTTTGTATTTTATTGATTTTGATTATTATGAAAAATACGAAGAGCAATTAATAGGAGCCACATATATTAAAAACCATTATGGACCAACGCCAGTAGAATTCAAAATGGTAGTATCGGATATGATTAAAAAAGGAGAGGTAGAGGTTGTTGAAAGTAAATATTTTAATCATATACAGAAGAAATATTTACCGACAAGAGATGCGAATTTATCAATTTTAAGTGCACAAGAATTACAACTTATAAATGATGTAATAATACGTTTGAGTGATAAAAATGCAAATGAGCTAAGTAATTATTCTCATGAAGATATACCTTGAATTGTAGCTAAAGACAACGAGCCTATAGAATATGAAACTGTATTCTACAGAACCGATAAAACATCTGTAAGAAGCTATGATGATGAATCTTAATTATTCTGAAACAATTGAATTTCAGAGAGATTTTAAAAGGTTGTTAAAAAAATTTCAATCTTTGGATGTTGATTTCGAACGTTCCAGAAGATCGGTAATTGAAGTATTTCATATCGGAAAGATTAATAACAACAGTATTTTTCAAATTCAAGGTTTTGGTACAGAAAAAATCAAGATTTTTAAGCTTAAAAAATTTGCTTGTAAATATCTTAAGAGTTTTGGAGTTAGAAGCGGTATTAGAATTATTTATGCATATAATTGCGAGGAAAATACGGTAACTTTTATCCAAATATATTTTAAAGGGCAAGAAGAAAATGAAAACAGACAAAGAATTGAGGATTATTTAAGCAGTTTATAGCTGTGTGGTAAGTAATTTAATTATAAGATTCTTAAAGAACGAGAATTTAGAAGGGAAACAACTTGTGCAAAAAATGCACAAGTTCGGGATTTATCTGGAATATGAGCTGGGAGAAAATCCAACTATCCGGAAATTCCGGATAGTTCAAAAGGAAGCTTTAAAAGGCATAAAACCAAAGGGTAATTCCTTTGGTTTTTGGTTGTTGCAAATTGGTTAAAAATTTGCTATATTATATCCATAGGAGAAATCCTAGAAAACTGTAAATTTTAACTAAAAGATCAGCTATTTAATTAATGAGAAAGTCAATTTTATTTATGAATATTCTTTTTTTAAATAATTTTTATCATTTGAATGAACAAAATACAAATAATAGTTTTACACATAGTGTAAATCGTTTTGTTTATGTAAATTAATTGGATAGTTGTTAAGAATTTAATCATGTTAAATAATCCAATGGTGATTGGAATTGTGCTCCTTGTATTAGGAAGCATAATTGGGTATTTTGTTAGACAATATTTAGCAGTGTCTAAAGCTGATTCAGTAGAAGGCCAATTGAAAATTAAAATTCAAGAGACTAAAGATGAAGCCAAAGAGATTGTTTTAAAAGCTAAGGAAGAAGCTACACATATCTTAGAAGATATCCGAAGGGATGAACGAGAAAGAAAAGAACAGACTGATAAGATTGAGTCTCGATTATTAAAGAGAGAAGAATTATTAGATCGTAGACAAACTGAGATTGATCAAAGTCAGAAGAAGACGGAAGATGATATTGCGAAATTGAGAATTATCAAAGAAGATATTTTAGCAATGAAAGAATCAGAAGAGAAACTTCTATCAGAGATAGCTAATATGGATAAGGAATCAGCTAAGAAGATTTTGTTACAAAAAGTAGAAGATGATAGTAAACAAGAATTATTGACCGCTATCAAGGTTTTGGATAATACCAAAAAAGAAGAGATTGAAAAGAAAGTTGAAGATATTATGATCTCTTCAATTCAAAGATATGGCCATGGTAATGCGAGCGAACATTTAATTTCTACAGTACAAATAACTTCCGAAGATATCAAAGGAAGAATTATTGGTAAGGAAGGAAGAAACATTCGTCATTTTGAAAAAGTATCAGGGGTAGAATTGATAATTGATGATTCTCCTGATATGATTACCTTATCATCTTTTAATCCAATACGAAGAGAGATTGCTAAGATGGCTTTAGAGAAGTTGATTTTGGATGGTAGAATTCAACCTTCAAAGATTGAAGAGAAGGTTTTACAAGCTGAGCAAGAGATTAAGGATATTATTAAGAAGGCTGGGGAGGAAGCAGTATATCAGATTGGTATATTAGATTTACCACCAGAATTAGTATTCTTATTAGGTAGATTGAAATTTAGAACTAGCTATAGTCAGAATGTTTTAACTCATTCTTTGGAAGTCGCTATGTTGTCAGGTATGATTGCGGCTGAATTAGGAGCTGATGTGATGGTAGCTAAGAAGGCTGGCTTATTACATGATATTGGTAAAGCGATAGACTATGAATTAGAAGGATCTCATGTAGAGATTGGAAAGAGAATCTTACAAAAATACAATGTAAAAGAAGAGATTATTAAAGCAATGCAATCCCATCATGAAGATTATCCAGTCGATACTGTTGAAGGAGCTATCATTATGGCAGCTGACGCTATCTCAGCTTCTCGCCCAGGAGCTAGAAAAGAGAATCTAGAGAATTACTTAAAGAGACTAGAAGACTTAGAGAAGATTGCTACTTCATTTAAGGAGATTGAAAAGGCTTATGCTATTCAAGCGGGTAGAGAATTAAGAGTCTTTGTTTATCCAGATAAGACTGATGATTATGGTACAGCTAAATTAGCAAAGCAGATTGCTGATAAGATTAAAGAAGAGATGGACTTTTATGGAGAGATTAAGATATTAGTTGTTCGAGAGACTAGAGTCATTGAATACGTGAAATAGCAAGAACCGCCGAAAGGCGGTTTTTGGAATTAGAGTTTTTAATCTTTAAAATTATCATATGATTACAAGTTGAAACAAACAATTTAAAAAAGAAGTAAATTATTTTCCAATTATAAACGCTTTTTGCGTTTCTAATAACAATCGCATTAAAGTTTTGAAAGATATATTAAAAAGCTCTAAGAATAATGAATTTTCAAAATATGATAGGAAAATAGTTTGGTTTAAAAACCCTATTGAAAAGATTGTTTTAAAGTATTGTTGTTTTGATCTTGATTATACAATAATTACTTGTTTAAATAAAATACAAAAAACATATAATATTATATATTATGGAAAAGAACGAATTGATAAAGAGTTGTTAAGGGATATTTTAGAAAAAACAAAAATATCTAAGGATAAAATTAATATTATCTGTTTTAATAAACCTAAGATCTCCAATTTTGAAACTTTTAATATTTTAAAAAAAGAAGTTAAGAAATACAAAATAGATGATAAGGGGTTAATTAAAGAATACTTGCTATTAGATAAGAAGATTCAAAAAACTATTAATAATTTAAAAAATAAAGAAAGTTTAGAAGGATTTGATTTTTTGATAAGTAAGCTAAAAACAATCAAAAGCCCTGTTTTGTGTTTGGTTTTGGATAATCAGATTCAGGGATTGATTGGTCCAATGAATATTTTCAAAGATGCAGATAATAACAAAATTGTTAGTGCTTTTTATTTTGGAGTTAGCGAAAAGTATAGAAGGCAAGGTTATGGAGAGTTGCTATTTAAAAGCTTTATTAATCTATGCTATTTTAAAGGAATAAAATATTTTTTAGTTACGAATAGAAAAGAGAACAAGGCGGCGATGTTTTATAAGAAAATGGGGGCTAAGTTAGGTAATAAATATTATAAGATTAAAAATGTTAGTTAAGTGTAAAAAGTTGTTAAAAGATTCAGTCATTCGGAAATTCCGAATAACTGAAGATAGCAGTAAAAATTTCAGTTGGCAAGGATTACTTGACAACTGCCCAAAATAGCAAGCAATATAGAGGAAAAAACAATTAGGAATGGCCTTGGTATGTGTAAATTTTGCACACACTGAGGTAGTGATAAGCCTTACAATAGTATTCTTATTCTTTAGGGGCTTATGGTTGGGATATAAAGCTATTTGGAAAAGAATTGTAAAAAATATATAGATATGATATACTAAAGGTAATAATAAAAAAAGAGATATGACGAGTAAAGCGTTTATTACAAAAAGAGTTAATTTGGTAAAGAAATATCTGGAGATTATTCGTCGATTAGCAAAGTTCTCTAAAGACGATATACAAAATGATGATATGATTAGAGGGTCAGTTGAATGATATGTATATATAATTTGCCAGATATGTATTGACTTGGCTAATATTGTTATTGGTTATAAAGACGAAAGAAAGCCAATAAGTATGAATGAAAGTTTTTTGATTTTAGCGGAAGAGAAGATTATTAATTCTAATTTAGTCGATACAATGATGAAGCTAGTAGAAATTAGGAATATGTTGGCTTTTGATTATGACAAAATTAATTATGATATTATTGTTGATGTTCTAAATAATAAAGTAAAAGATATTGACAAGTTTGTATTAGTAATTGAAAAGAAAATATTAAAATAAAAATAAATAATATAATATGAAAGAAATATATATTAAAGACGCTATTAATTTAATTGGTCAAGAAGTTGATTTCTATGGCTGAGTAGAGACTAGAAGAGACCATGGTAAGATCGTATTCATTGACTTGAAGGATTCAACGGGTACAATCCAAACAGTTTGTGGTCCTTGAATGGGCGAGGATTATACTTTGGCTGAGAAGGTACGTTCGGAATGAGTTTTGAAATTAACTGGATTAGTTAAGGCTAGACCAGATAATATGAAGAATGAAAAGATTCCTTTAGGAGGAATTGAATTTGAAGTTAAAAAAGTTGTAATTTTGAATGAAGCTAATACTCATCCTTTTGATGTCTATGGTGATGGTAAAGATATTGGGGAAGAGATTAGGTTGGGCAAGAAGTATTTGGATTTGAAAAGACCAAGAATGAGAGACAATCTAACTAAGAGAGCTTTGCTATTTAAATATGTTCGAGACTATCTATACAAGAAAGATTTTTTGGAGATTGATACTCCATATTTGACAAAGTCAACTCCTGAAGGAGCTAGAGATTTTTTAGTACCTTCACGATTAGGCGCTGGACTATTCTATGCTTTACCACAGTCGCCACAGCAATACAAACAAATGTTGATGGTATCTCAAGTTGAAAGATATTTTCAAATTGTTCGATGCTTTAGAGACGAAGACCCAAGAGGTGATAGACAACCAGAATTTACCCAATTGGATATTGAAGTAAGTTTTAAATCGGAAGAACAGATAATGGATTTAGTAGAACAAATGATCAAAGAATTAGTTGAGAATTTGTATCCTGAAAAACATTTTACGGAATTTCCATTCCCAAGAATTGAATATTCGGAGGCAATGGCAAAATACAATTCCGATAAGCCAGACATTCGAAAAGACAAGAATGATAAGAATGAATTAGGTTTTGCTTTTATTGTGAAGTTTCCAATGTTCGAATGAAAAGAAAAACAATACAATGAAGAAGCTCACTTTGGAGCAGTTCATCATCCTTTTACAAAAATACGTTTTGAGGAAGGAATGAGTACTGAGCAAAAAGTAAAATTAATTAAAGAAAATACTAAAGAATTAGGAGCTTATCAGTATGATGTAGCTTTGAATGGTTGTGAAGTTGCTGGTGGATCTATCAGAGAGACTGATCCAGTAATACTAGAAGCAGTATTTGAAGCTTTGGGGAATAAGGTAGAAGACTTCAGAACTCAATTTGCTCACTATATCGAGATGTTTGGATATGGAGTACCACCTCATGGAGGAATTGCTTTTGGACTAGATAGATTATTAATGATATTACAAAATGAAGATAGTATTAGGGAAGTAATACCATTTCCAAAGACAGGGGATAATAAAGACTTAATGATGAACTCACCATCATTAGTTGTGGATTCACAGTTGAAGGAATTACATATTAAAATTGATAAATAAAAAATTAAAAATATATTATGAGTAACAAAGCTGAAAGAACTTTGGTGGTTTTAAAACCAGACACAATTCAAAGAAATTTAATTGGAGATGTCATATCTCGTTTTGAAAGAGCCGGATTAAAAATAATTGCCATGAAATTTTTATTACCAACTCGAGAGATAGCTTACAAACATTATGTTAAAAGTGAAGAAGAAGTCATTGCTTTAGGCAATAGATCTATTGAAGGAAATAAAAAAAGAGGAATTGAAGTTACTGGAGAGCCAAAAGAAATTGGTCAAAGAATTATGAATAGATTGGTTGAATATTTAGCTCATAGTCCTGTTGTGGCTATGGTATTAGAAGGTAATAATTCAATTCAAATTGTTAGAAAATTGGTTGGATCTACTGAACCAACGTCATCAGATGTTGGAACTATTAGAGGAGATTATACTATTGATTCATATGATTTAGCCGATGCTGATAGCAGGGCTATTAGAAATTTAGTACATGCTTCGGCTAATCAAGTAGATGTGGATTATGAAATTCCTGTATGGTTTTCTGAAAACGAAATCTATAGCTATAAAAATATTAGAGATGCCGTGTTGTATGATGAAAGTTTTAATTAAGAAATTTCAAACCTCTGGCTAATATTAGAGGTTTCCTAAATGGAAAATTTATTGTAGCTAGGGATTCTATATTTTTGAAAAAAGTAATAGTTGATATATGTATTTTTAATTTGTGCACAAAATGTATATTACTAAATAATTCTTGACAAGAACTGAAAAGTTTGCTAAAGTGGTCATTAACAACCGTCAAATGACCACTTTTGGCAATAACTGGTCATTTGGTGAAAATAATTAACACAAAATATCATGAAAAACAAATTAAGACAGATAATAGAGCGTCAAAAGCTTGAAAAAGAAAGGCTTTCGTTTCTAAAGGCCATTAATCGTCAAGAGAACAAAGAAGCTTTTAAGTATATAAACAATGACTTGATAAAGGTTATTACTGGACCTAGACGTTGTGGGAAGTCGGTCTTTTCTTTTCAAGTTTTGAAGAATCAAGGCTATTCTTTTGCTTATGCCAATTTTGAAGATGAGGCATTGATAAAAGCTATTGATGATGATTATGATAAATTCACTGATGAACTAAACTTTATTTGTGGTAAGACTGATTATTTTGTTTTTGATGAAATTCAGAATTTAAAACAATGAGAAATGTATTTGAACAAATTACAGAGAAGAGGGTTTAGGATGCTGGTGACAGGATCAAATGCTAAATTACTAAGTGGGGAATTGGCAACTTCTTTGACTGGCAGACATGTGGCTATAAACTTATTTCCGTTTAGTTTTCAAGAATTTTTAGATTTTAAATATCAAAAATCAAAACCAATAGAATCTCAATTACCTTATGAATTTGAATACTATTTAAAGCAAGGTGGTTTTCCTGAAACTTTAAAGCCTGAAGTAGATTCTTATTCGTATTTGAATGATTTAATACAAACAACAATATTAAAAGACGTCTTGTTTAGACATGGACAGACAATTAAGAAAGGTAAAAAGTTAGAATTATTGGCTGATCATTTAATTGATAATTGTTGTCAATATATTAGTTATAGAAAGCTAGCTATTTTTTTAGATATTAAGAGTCATAATACAGTTGACAAATATCTAGGATTTTTACAAGAAACTTTTTTGTTTTTTACTTTAGGCAAATACTCTTTTAAATATTCAGAGCGGGCATTGGCTGAACGGAAAATATATGTGATAGACAATGGATTGCTAACGGCTAGGAATTTATTTAATTCTCCTAATTTTGGAGTGTATTTTGAGAATTTAATTTTCTTAGAATTGTTAAGAAGGAATTACAGACCAAATTATGAATTGTTTTATTACAAAACAACTGATAACAAAGAAGTTGATTTTGTAATAAAAGATTTGAATTCTAAAATTATACAATTAATTCAAGCATGTTATGATATCCAAGATGATAATACTGAGAAAAGAGAAGTGGCGGCTATATTAAAAGCTAGTCTGGAATTAAAATGTGATAATTTATTGATAATTACTAAAGATGTTGATAAAAAGGAGGTTATAGAGGGTAAAACAATACAGTATATTCCAGCTTGAAAATGACTTTTAGGTTTGGAGTAATATGGTATTGACAATTTAGAAAATGTGATATACTTAAAGTAACTGAGGCATTATAAAAGAGAATTGATTAACTTTATTTTTAGGTAGTTCTATATGTTATTATCTCGTGGGATGGTAATGCGAACAACCACTTTATTTAATTCTTAATTACTCTTTTATGCCTCGGTTTTTTAATTGATTGATTTAAAGAATAATATTTGATAAGATAATGACAATTAAAAATATTCTATGAATAAAGAATTAGGTAAAAAAATAATTGTAGGGATGTCAGGCGGAATTGATTCGGCTATGACGTTGTATTTATTAAAAGAACAAGGTTATGATGTTATGGGAGTATCATTACGTTTTGGAGTTTGGGATCATGAGAAGAATCTATTAAAGGAGAATGTTTGTTGTTCAAGTGGGGCTTTTTTGGTAGCTAAGAATATTTGTAATTTGTTTTCAGTTCCTTATGAGATTGTTGACGTAAAGAATGATTTTCAAAACAAAGTTGTGAAATACTTTGTAGGAGATTTGAAGAAGAACAATACTCCAAATCCTTGTGTTGTTTGCAATCATTTAGTGAAGATTCAGGCTTTGATTGACGTGATGAAGAAATACAAGGCTGATTATGTAGCAACAGGGCATTATTCAGATGTTAAATTGAATAAAAAAAATATGAAGTTTGAATTAAGAACTAGTTTGGATAAGAATAAAGACCAAACATATTTTTTAAGTAAATTAACTCAAAAACAAATACAATATTTGAAATTACCATTGTGCAATTACAAAAAAGAAGAGTTGTATAAGTTAGCCGAGAAGTTGAATATTAAAGTTTTTAACAAGACTAAGCAGAGTCAAGATTTTTGTTTTGTAGCGAATAAATCCTATGATGATTTTTTGATGGTAATATTGGGAAGAAAAGAAGGTGATATAGTTGACGAAAAGGGGAAGAAGCTAGGAAGACATAATGGTTTGTATTTCTATACTATTGGACAGAGGAAGGGAATTAATTTATCAAATGGGCCTTTCTATGTTTTGAAAAAAGATTTGAAGAAGAATCAACTAGTAGTTACTAAAGACAAAAAGAAATTAAATACAAAAGAATTTTTTGTTAAAGATATTAATTTGATTAATGACGAAAAAGGTGCTAAAATTAATAATATTGAAGTGAGCGTACAAATACGCTATGGAGATAAAAAATCTAAAGCTAAATTAAAAGTTATTGATAACAAAACTTTAAAGGTGGTTTTGAAAAAACCTAAAATGTCGGTAACTCCTGGGCAAGTTGCTGTGTTCTATAACGGCAAAGTTTGTTTGGGAAGTGGAATAATACAATAAAAAATATATATGCAAAAAAAGAGTTTCACCCTCGTAGAATTAATGATAGTAATAGCAATCTT